>JARICQ010000046.1 GCA_029264075.1 Tissierellaceae bacterium
CATCGCCGGGAGACTTTGCAGTTGAATATAAGGATAGGGATTCTATATTTGCAGTAACCATATCAAGCAAACTAAGCGGAACTTACAACGCTGCTTTTCTTGCCAAAGAAATGATAGAAGAAAAGCAGCCTGAGAAGTTTATTCATGTATTTGATTCTAAATCAGCAAGTGTTGGAGAGACTTTGGTCGCCCTTAAAATCCAAGAATTAATTGATGAAAACATAGCTAATCTAGATATTGTAGAAAAAGTTGAGAGCTATATTGGTCAAATGAAGACTTTTTTTATACTTGAAAGCTTGGACAATTTAATTAAAAATGGAAGGATATCAAAAACCAAGGGATTAATTGCAAATGTCTTAAATTTAAAGCCTATAATGGGTGAAGACGGTGACGGAAGTATAAAGCTTGTTGAAAACAATAGAGGAAATATAAGGGCCTTTAAAAGACTAGTTGAGATAATAGGAGAAAGTGGAGAGAAGTTTGAAGACAAGGTTCTTGGTATAGCCCATGTAAATGCACTTGAAAGGGCAGAAAATCTTAAAAATGAAATAGAAAAGAAGTATAATTTCAAAGAAATACTAGTGGTTGAAACAGGTGGACTTAGTACAGCCTATGCAGATGATGGTGGAATAATCCTCTCCTTTTAAAAATCATCTAGAGATTTAAAAAAACTTGCTAAAAACTGTTGACATCCGCGTATAAAATGTTATACTAGTATAGTAGTTAAATTTATGCGGGAGTGGCGGAATTGGCAGACGCGCTAGACTTAGGATCTAGTGTCATTGACGTGGGGGTTCAAGTCCTCTTTCCCGCACCAAAGAAAACCAGTGGGATAAAACCATTGGTTTTTTCACTATGTTTTTAATATTACTATTAAGATTGGATATTATTATTTTTTATGTTATAATCATATGATATAATGAAATAGTTTTAAAAAAGGATAAATATATAGTTTTGAGGAGGAAGTTGTATATGAAGGCAACATTAGGGAATAAGGAAGGCAATAAGGTTGAATTTACAATAGAAGTACCAGAGGTGGACTTTGAAAAAGCAATACAAAGAGCTTATTTAAAGAATAGAGGACATTTCAATATCCCAGGATTTAGAAAAGGCAAGGTGCCTAGAAAAATAATAGAAATGAATTATGGTGTTGAAATATTCTATGAAGACGCTATAAATATAGTTCTTCCGGAAGCCTACAATAGTGCAGTAGAGGAATTGGAATTAGATCCAATAGAACAACCAAATGTAGACATAGAAGAACTTGAAAAAGGCAAACCAGTGATGATTAAAATAGATGTAGAAGTCAAGCCAGAAGTTGAGCTTGGAGACTATAAGGGAATTGAAGTAGAAAAGGTTGAGTATGAAGTAACAGAAGAACTGGTAGAAGAAGAATTGAAATCAGTTCAAGAGATGAATGCAAGGGTGATGGATGCAGGTGATAGAGAAGTAAAAGAAGGTGACCTCCTTACTATAGATTTCGAAGGATTCCTAGATGGCGAAGCCTTTGAAGGTGGAAAAGCCGAAGGACATGAGCTTGAAATAGGCTCAAATCAATTTATCCCAGGTTTTGAAGAGCAATTAGTGGGTAAAAATAAAGATGAAGAGTTAGATATAGTAGTTACATTCCCTGAAGACTATCATGAAGAGAGTCTTAAAGGCAAGGAAGTAAACTTTAAGGTGACAATTCATGAAATCAAAGAAAAAGAACTTCCAGAACTAGACGACGAATTCGCAAAAGATGTAAGTGAATTCGACACTATAGAAGAATACAAGACTAGTATTAGAGAAAAATTAGAAAGCGAATTTTCCTCTAAAGAAAAGATAGAAAATGAGAACAATGTAATAGATGCAGTAGTAGATTCTGCAAAAGTTGATATACCAGAAGCAATGATAGAGAGTCAACTTGAATCTGAAATGCATGAATTTGATCACAATATGAGAGCCCAAGGTATAGGGATTGAGCAGTACTTCCAAATGACTGGCTCAAGTGAAGCTGATCTAAAGGAGCAACTAAGACCAACTGCAGAAAAAAGAGTAAGGGGAGACTTAGTTCTTGAAGCTATTGCTGAAAAAGAAGAAATAAAGGTAAGCGAAGAAGATATAGACATGAAATTAGATGAGATAGCTGAATCATACAAGCAAGAAGACAAGGAAAAATTCATTAAGGACATGAAAAAACGTGATTTGACCTTCTTAGATACGGCTATTATAAATCAAAAGGTAATAGAATTATTACTTGAAAATGTAAAATACAAATAAAAATAATCAGGAGGGATTTAAATGGCATTAGTGCCTATGGTCGTTGAACAAACAAATAGAGGAGAGAGATCCTATGATATATATTCTAGACTTTTAAAGGAGAGAATTATATTTCTAGGTCAAGAAGTAACAAGTATAAGCGCAGACTTAATAGTAGCTCAATTATTATTTCTTGAAGCAGAAGATCCAGACAAGGATATTCAAATATATATAAACAGTCCAGGAGGATCTGTAAGTGCTGGATTTGCAATATATGACACTATTCAGTATATAAAACCAGATGTATCCACAATATGTATGGGTATGGCAGCTAGTATGGGAGCGTTTTTACTTGCAGCAGGAGAAAAGGGAAAGAGATTTGCCCTACCAAATTCGGACATAATGATACATCAGCCACTAGGAGGAACCCAAGGTCAGGCAGAAGATATCAGAATTCACGCTGAGAAGATTTTGCAAACTAGAGAGAGAATAAATAAAATCTTAGCTGAAAGAACAGGTCAACCACTAGACAGGATATCAAAGGATACGGACAGAGACTACTATATGACAGCTGAAGAAGCTAAGGCATATGGTATAATAGACGAGGTTATTGAAGCTAGAAAATAAATAAAGTGAGGTGTAACCGTGGCCAAATATGATGAAAAGCAGCTACGTTGTTCTTTCTGTGGAAAGCCACAGGAACAGGTAAGAAGACTTATTGCTGGACCAAATGTTTATATATGTAATGAGTGTATAGAGTTGTGTCAAGAAATAGTTGAAGAAGAATTTGTAGACAACATCGACTATGAAATGCAGGAATTACCTAAGCCTGTAGATATTAACGAAACCTTAGACTCTTATGTAATCAAACAAGACAGGGCAAAGAGAGCTTTAGCCGTAGCGGTGTACAACCATTACAAGAGAGTCAACAAAACGCAGACAAAGAACAGCGATGTAGAGCTTCAAAAGAGTAATATATTGATGCTTGGACCTACTGGTTCAGGAAAAACTCTACTTGCCCAAACACTTGCAAGAATATTAGATGTTCCTTTTGCAATAGCAGATGCAACATCTCTTACAGAAGCAGGATATGTAGGCGAAGATGTTGAGAATATAATTTTAAAATTGATTCAAGCTGCAGACTATGATATAGAGAGAGCAGAAAAAGGGATCATATATATAGATGAGATTGACAAGGTAGCAAGAAAGACAGAAAATCCATCAATTACAAGAGATGTGAGTGGAGAAGGTGTACAGCAAGCCCTCCTTAAAATATTAGAGGGAACAGTTGCCAATGTTCCACCACAGGGAGGAAGAAAGCATCCTCATCAGGAATTCATTCAAATAGACACTACCAATATATTATTTATAGTTGGTGGCGCCTTTGATGGACTAGAAACTATAATTGAGAATAGAATAGGCAAGAAATTCATGGGATTTGGAGCAGAGGTATCATCTAACAAGAAAGCTAGAGTAGGTAAGTTGCTAGAGGAATTGCAACCAGAAGATCTTCTAAAGTTTGGTTTGATACCAGAGTTTGTTGGCAGACTTCCAGTAATGGTCACTCTTGAAGAATTAGATGAAGAAGCTCTAGTTAGGATACTTTCAGAGCCTAAGAATGCCCTTCTCAAGCAGTATAAAGAACTTTTCCATATGGACGGGGTAAATCTTGAAATTGAAGATGATGCACTGGAGTTGATAGCTGAAAAGGCTATTGAGAGAAAGACAGGTGCAAGAGGCCTTAGAGGAATTATCGAAGAGGCAATGCTTGATATAATGTATGAAATACCATCTAGAGATGATATAGAAAAATGTATTATTACAAGGGAAACAGTAGCTAACAAGGTAGAGCCTACTTTAGTTCTTTCGGATAAGAATAAAAAGAGTAGGTCTAAGAAAACAGGCGAAGAATCAGCATCTTAAAGTGAAAGGCTCACATATGTGAGCCTTTCTTTTTAGGGAATATAATTAATATATAATGAAGTTTTAGGAGGGGAACAATGAAGCACTACGATATAGAAGAAAAAACGCTACCACTCATACCCTTAAGGGGGATGTCTCTTTTCCCTCATATGGTCATACACTTTGATGTGGGAAGAGAAAAATCGATAAATGCCTTAGACAAAGCTATGTTGGACGACTCTAGTATAATACTCTGCACTCAAAGAGATGCAAAAGTAATTGAACCAGATATAGATGATTTCTATCATGTGGGTACTGTTGCCAAGGTAAAACAAATGTTAAAACTCCCAGGTGGCAATATAAGAGTTTTAGTAGAGGGTGTAAACAGAGGTAAAATAAAGAATATAGTTCAAGAAGAACCATTTTTCATAGCAGATATAGAAGAACTTATATATGAAGACCTAGAAGATGAGAACATCAACTTAGAAGCAGGAATGAGACTTGTAACAAATGACTTTGAAGAGTACATTTCATATAGCGACAAGATAACTCCTGAGATACTCGTAAGTATAGCAGATATTGAAGACCCAGGTAGACTGGTAGATATTATATCATCATATATTTACTTGAAAACAGAGGACAATCAAAGAATACTTGAGAGTTTTGATTTATATGAGAGGCTAGAAATTCTTCATGTCATATTGAATGAAGAAATAGAAGTCTTGAAAATTGAAGACAAAATAAGTCAAAGAGTCAAAAAACAAATCAATAAGGTTCAAAAAGAATATTATTTAAAGGAACAATTAAAGGCAATCCAGAGCGAATTAGGTCAAGACGAAGATTCAGTGGCAGAGTCGGAGGAGTATGAAGAAAAGATAATGAAGCTTAAACTTCCAAAGGATACTAGAGAAAAGGTATTAAAAGAATTGGACAGACTTCAGAAAGTATCACCTCACAGCCCAGAAACTGGAGTAATCAGAACTTACCTTGACTGGATAATTGATCTTCCTTGGAACAAGGAGACAAAAGAGAAGATAGATATAAAAAAATCAAGAGAAATCTTAGATGAAGACCACTACGGGCTTGAAGATGTAAAGGAAAGAGTCCTTGAATTCATAGCTATAAAAAAACTAACCAATAGTATGAAAGGACCTATAATATGTCTTGTAGGACCTCCAGGAGTGGGTAAGACATCCATAGCTAAGTCCATAGCTAGATCTTTGAATAGAAAGTTCGTTAGAATGTCACTAGGAGGAGTAAGGGATGAGGCTGAGATAAGAGGACATAGAAGAACATATATAGGATCTATGCCTGGAAGTATCATCAATCAACTTAAAAAGGCAAAATCTAAGAATCCTGTATTCTTATTTGATGAAATAGATAAACTGGCAAGTGACTATAGGGGGGACCCAGCATCGGCACTTTTAGAAGTATTGGATCCTGAGCAAAACTCAACATTCACAGACCACTATCTAGATGTTCCCTTTGATTTATCAAAGGTGTTATTCCTTACCACAGCAAATACTACATCTACTATACCAGCACCACTTCTAGACAGGATGGAAGTAATCAAGATAAGTGGATATACAGAAGAAGAAAAACTTCAAATAGCACTCAAATATCTACTTCCAAAACAACTAAGGGACCATGGTTTAGAAGAAGAAAACCTACAGCTTTCAGAAATGGCAATAAAAAACATAATAAGCAACTATACCAGGGAAGCTGGAGTTAGAAATTTGGAAAGATATATAGCAAATATATGTAGAAAAGCTGCAAAGAGGATAGTAGAGGAAGATATAAAGACTGTCAGGGTAAATAAGGGAAATCTTTCAAATTATCTAGGTGGAATAAAGTATAGGTTTGACACTATAGAAGAAACTGACCAAATAGGAGTTGCAAATGGACTCGCATGGACAGCAGTAGGTGGAGAAACCCTCTCCATAGAAGTAAACACTATGAAGGGCAAGGGTAAGGTCCAATTAACCGGAAAGCTTGGAGATGTGATGAAAGAATCAGCCATGGCAGGTATAAGCTATATCCGTGCCAACTACAGGGAGCTTGGAATTAAACCAGACTTTCACAAGGACAAGGATATTCATATACACGTCCCAGAAGGCTCCATTCCAAAAGACGGTCCATCTGCAGGAATTACTATAGCTACAGCAGTAATATCTGATCTAACAAGCAGGCCTATTAGAAGAGAGGTTGCTATGACAGGCGAGATAACCCTTAGGGGAAGAATTCTGCCAGTTGGAGGAATAAAAGAAAAAATACTTGCAGCCAATAGGATGGGTATTGAAAAAGTCTTAATTCCGATAGATAATGAAAAAGACCTAGAAGAAATTCCAGATAAAATAAAGAAGAAAATGGAATTTGTACTTGTCAGCTCAATGGAAGAGGTTTTGGAAAACTCATTTAAAGAAAGGATATTAGAAAATGAAGATAATTAAATCTGACTTACATGCAATAGCAGTTGCACCCAAGCAGTATCCGCAAGATGAGCTTCCAGAAATAGCTTTTGCAGGCAGATCAAATGTAGGAAAATCTTCATTCATCAATTCAATGATAAATAGAAAAAACCTGGCAAGGACTTCAGGAAAACCTGGAAAAACTAGGACAATCAACTTTTATATAATTAACGATAAATTTAGGTTTGTTGATCTACCTGGATATGGATATGCACAGGTATCCAAGGCGGAAAGGGAAAAGTGGGGGGTAATAATCGAAAAGTTCTTAGTGACTAGGGAAAACTTAAGAGAAGTTATCCTCATAGTAGACATAAGACATGAGCCTACAGAACAAGATCTAATGATGTATGATTGGATTAAGTCCCTTGGATATGCTGGAATAGTCATAGCCACTAAGGCAGATAAAATATCTAAGGCAAACTATCAGAAACAGGTAAAGATAGTGAGGAAAAAATTGGGAATAAATGATTCGAATTTGATAATACCTTATTCATCTGAAAAAAACATCAACAAGGATGAGCTTTGGTCTATTTTCAAACAAATAATAAATCAAAAAAATGACCAGTAGCTTAAGCTACTGGTCATTTAACTATGACTATTCTTTTGAGAACTGACTCTTGTCTGCTCCACATAGAGGGCAAACCCAATCTTCTGGTAAATCTTCAAAAGATGTTCCTGGATCTATTCCATTATCTGGATCTCCTTCTTCTGGATCATATACATATCCACAAGGATCACATACCCATTTATCCATTTATACATTCTCCTTTCATAATATAATCATAACTATAATACCCATGATAACACTCAATAAACAGAAATACAAATAGAATTTATCCTATAATAAAGATTAAATTCAAGAAAAATTGGGTAAAGAAAGATTAGGTGCAATAGACGTAATGCTGATAAGATAGAGGTGATAAAAATGGAATTTCGATATAAAAGCATAGTGTGCTCTGACTTAGAAAAAATAAAAGATTTCATAGAGGAGATACTGGATAAAATATATCCAATAATAGAGGATGAAGACACTATGTTTGACATAAAATTGATATTGAATGAGCTAATAATCAATGGAGTAATGCATGGAAATCAATGTATAAGTTCGAAGTGTATAAAACTCTTGCTAGAAATTACAGATGAAAAATTAAAGATTGAAGTTGAGGATGAGGGCAAGGGCATAAATTACGATTTCATTTCTTACGATCCAAAAAGCTTAAAATCCTGTGGGAGAGGACTTGTAATAGTCAATGGTCTTTCTGATGAGTTTTATATAAAGAAAAATAAGGTAATAGCCGTTAAAGAACTCAACTGAGGAGGAAAAAATTAGATGAAAAAGCAAGTTTTTATATTAGCTTTGATCTTAATCTTTAGCCATATGGGCCCCTGGTTTTCATATGGACAGAGTGAACTTGATGCTAGCTTAGAAAGAGCAATATCCAAGGCAAAGGAATTGATTGAGATTTCAGAAGAGTATGACAAGTTTTATTCAGATGTAAATCAATATGATGGGGATATGAAGTTCAACCTAAGATGGAGCGATAGCTCGGAAGCTTTAAATGATATAAATATTACAATGGATATAGATGGAGATCTGATATCCTATAGCAAATATCCACTTGATCATGGGGAAGCAAGAAATAAGCTAGCAGAATATTCAAGAGA
>JARICQ010000062.1 GCA_029264075.1 Tissierellaceae bacterium
TGGAGAAAAAAGAAAGATTAGATAAGAGAGAAATGATACTAGGTGGAAGTATGTATAAAACCATACTCATACTTTCCCTACCAATAATGATAAACAACTTAATACAGACTATATATAATTTAGTAGACGGAATATGGGTAAGCAAGATCTCTTCAGTACATTTTGCAGCAACAGCATTTGTATTTCCTGTAATGTTTTTCTTTATATCTTTTGGTATGGGATTATCTATAGCAGGGACTTCTATCTTATCTCAATTAATTGGTGGAGACAAGGTAGATGAGGCCAAGGACTATGCAGCACAGTTGATATCTATTACACTTATTTCTTCTATCGCATTTAGTATTATAGGATATATACTTAGTCCAACTGTTATATCTTTAATGGGCGGGACAGGAGACTTTGCTGAATATGCAAATACTTATCTTAGGATTATGCTCTTTAGTATACCCTTTATGTTTCTTTTTTTCACCATAAACTCTATGATGAATGCACAGGGAGATACTATAACGCCAATGCTACTTAGTGGTGGCTCTGCCCTTATAAATGTAGTATTAGACCCTATATTTATCTTTACCTTCAACTGGGGTATAGCAGGAGCTGCTTGGGCGACTGTATTATCTAGAGCTATACTTGCATTTGTTGGAATTGGTATTATATTTAGCAATAAAAATAAAATAAAGCCAAGTTTTAAAAACTTTAAATTTGAAAGAGAGAAAATAAAAAATATAGTAGTAGTAGGCCTTCCCATAAGCCTTGGACAAACTGGAGCCTCGCTTGGATTTATCCTCTTAAATGGATTTATAGCATCATACGGAACGGCAACCCTAGCAGCATTTGCTATGGTAAATAGAATTACATCTCTTATCATGCAACCAGCCATGGGGATGGGAGTTGCACTTACCTCTATAGTAGGTCAAAATATAGGTGCAGATCAAGTAGGAAGAGCAAAAGAAGCCTTTCAAAAGGCCTTCAAACTTTCCCTGGGGATAGGAATACTTGGCTGTATATTGCTCTTGACCTTTGATAATGGAATTATAAACTTTTTTATGCAAGCAGATGATGATCCTTCAGTTATTCAACTTGGTCTAACATATCTGGGATACATATCATTATCCATGCCCCTAATGGGAATCTTTAGTGTCTTTAAAGGACTCTTCCAAGGATCAGGACATACAAAATATTCTATGGCAATGGAAATAGGTAGATTGTGGTTTGTTAGGATACCTATGATCTTATTATTCAAAAACTTTACAGACTTAGGTTCAACTGGAATATGGTTTTCAATGAGCTTTAGCAATCTAATAATATGCATATATGGATATATAGTCTACAGAAAAAACACCTGGCAGAAAAAAGTAGTAAAAACAAAAAAACCAATTGAAGTGATGGAATAGAGCCTAATTTAGGCTCTATTCTATTTATTGGGTCTCAAATATGATATAATATATACTTAGTAAACATAAGGAGAATGCAAATATGAATCTAATATCTATGGAGAAGATCTATAAATCCTTTGGTCCAAATCCCCTAATAGAAGATATAAGTTTGGGGATAGATGAGAAAGATAAAATAGGACTTATAGGCTTAAATGGAAGCGGTAAAACAACGCTTTTAAAAATAATTGCGGGAATAATAGAAGAAGATAGTGGAAATATAATTAAGAAAAATAATATAAATATAGAGTACTTACCTCAAAAGATTGAATTTGGGGGAGAATTAACAGTAATAGACCAAGTTTTTAAAGGAAATTCGGAAAATATAAGGCTAGTTAAAAAATATAGGAAGGCTGTTGCTAGAGATAATCCAGATGCAGATGAAATACTGAAACTAAGTGAAGAGATGGATAGAAAAAACACTTGGGCTCTTGAGAGTGAAGCCAAGGCAGTACTCACTAGACTTGGAATTACAAATTTCAAGGAGAAAATCAATAAACTATCGGGGGGGCAAAAAAAGAGGGTAGCCCTAGCGAGTGCACTGATTAATCCCTCTGATCTTCTTATACTAGATGAGCCTACCAACCATTTAGACAGCAGAACTATAGAGTGGTTAGAGGAGTACTTAAATGCTAGAAAAGGAGCTCTCTTAATGATCACCCATGACAGGTATTTTTTGGACAAGGTAGTCAACCGCATAATAGAACTTGAAAGAGGACAGATCCATACTTATCAAGGTAACTACAATTATTATCTAGAAAAGAAAGCTGAAAGAGTGGAAAGAGAAGTTGGGACTGCAAGAAAGACAAAGTCAATCCTAAGAAAAGAGTTAGCTTGGATGAAACAGGGTGCAAGGGCAAGAAGCACCAAACAAAAGGCTAGGATAGATAGATACAATGATTTAAAGAATAAGAAATTTCATCTAGACAATGAAGAGATAGACATCTCAGTAGCTAGCACAAGGCTAGGAAGAAAGATAATAGAAGTAAAGAATATAGAGAAAAGTTTTGGAGACAAAAAGATAATAGATGATTTTAGTTTCACTCTTTTAAGAGATGATAGAATAGGTATATTAGGAGACAATGGCAGCGGAAAATCTACACTTTTAAATATAATTACCGGAGAATTAGAAGCTGATAGTGGGACAGTAGACATAGGAGAGACTGTAAATATAGGATACTTTGCCCAGGAAACAGAAGAAATGGATGATTCTACTCGAGCGATTGAATATATAAGAGAATTTAGAGAAAATATAGAGACAAAAGATGGAGAAATGATATCAGCATCACAGATGATGGAGAGATTCTTATTTCCACCAAGTGAGCAATGGACTCCAATTGGAAAACTATCTGGAGGAGAAAAGAGAAGACTTTATCTTTTAAAGATGCTTATGAATGCACCAAATATACTAATACTAGATGAGCCTACAAATGACCTTGATATAGAAACTTTAACAGTATTGGAAGACTATATAGACGAATTTAAAGGAGCAGTTATATTAGTTTCTCATGATAGATACATGCTTGATAGACTAGTAGAGAGGGTATTTGTATTTGAAGAAGGCGGAAAGGTGAAGGGGTATAGTGGAAACTACAATTATTTTAGGGAGCAAAAAAGCATAGAAGAAGAGACAATATTAAAGGAAGAAGAAAAGCAAGAAAAGATAAAAAAGGATAATAGCTATAAAAAAGATAGACCAATTAAATTTTCATATAATGAAAAAAGAGAGTGGGAAACCATAGATGAAGAAGTTGCAGAGCTTGAAATAAAAATTGAAGATATTGAGTCTAAGACCTTAGAACATGCAAGAGATTACGAAAAGCTTCAAGAATTAATTGAAGAACAAAATGACTTGGAAGCTAAATTAGAGAAAAAAATGAATAGATGGCTATATCTTAGTGAATTAAATGAAAAGATAAATAGCTAAAAGAGAAGTGAAAGGATGTTTATATGAGTAAATCACTAGTATTGGCAGAGAAACCTTCTGTGGCTAGAGACATAGCAAGGGTTTTAAACTGCAAGAAAAAAGGCAATGGATATATTGAAGGAGATAGATATATAGTTACTTGGGGACTTGGACATTTAGTTACCCTTGCAGAACCAGATGCATATAGTGAAAAATATAAAAAATGGACTATGGAAGACCTTCCTATACTTCCAAAGACTATGGAACTTGAAATAATTAAAAACACATCAAAACAATATAATTCAGTAAAAAGCCAGATGCATAGAAAAGATGTAAATGAAATAATAATAGCAACAGATGCTGGTAGAGAAGGAGAGCTAGTAGCAAGATGGATAATAGAAAAGGCCAAGGTAAGGAAGAGACTAAAGAGACTAAAGAGACTATGGATCTCATCAGTTACAGATAAGGCTATAAAAGAAGGCTTTGCTAGGTTAAAAGATGCTAGGGAATACGAAAACCTATACCATTCAGCAGTAGCAAGATCGGAGGCAGATTGGGTAGTAGGAATTAATGGAACGAGGGCTCTTACCGTAAAATATAATGCCCAACTTTCTCTGGGAAGAGTCCAGACCCCTACCATAGCCATGATAGCTGAAAGAGAAGAAGAAATAAAGAGATTTAAACCAGTTGACTACTACGGAATAGTAGTAGATACAAAGGATTTGAAGTTTACCTGGCAAGATAAAAGTTCAAATAGTAGTAGAAGCTTTAATCATGATAGGATAGAAAGTGCTATGAACTCTATTAAAGGAGAAGATTTAGAAATTATAGCAATAGATAAAAAGTCGAAAAAATCTTATCCACCAGGACTTTACGATCTAACAGAGCTTCAAAGAGATGCAAATAGAATATTTGGTTTTTCAGCCAAAGAAACCCTTGGTGTCATGCAAAGACTATATGAAAATCACAAGATACTGACATATCCAAGAACAGATTCAAAGTATATATCTGATGATATAGTGCCAAGCTTAAAAGATAGGG
Source organism: Tissierellaceae bacterium (assembly GCA_029264075.1). Classification (GTDB taxonomy): domain Bacteria; phylum Bacillota; class Clostridia; order Tissierellales; family Tissierellaceae; genus JARICQ01. The sequence goes on from JARICQ010000062.1 coordinate 4,381, forward strand.
TTAAGGCTTCAACAGTATTTGATTATCAAAAGATTGGATCAAAGATAGTATCTAAGCCTATAAAGGCTAATAAATCGTTCGTAGATAATTCTAAGGTATCAGACCATCATGCTATTATACCTACAGAAGAGAGAGTAATATATTCAAATCTAAATGAAAATGAAAAGAAGATATATGGTTTAGTAATCAGGAGATTTCTATCCTTGATGATGCCAGCATATGAATATGAGCAAACAACTATTATCGCAAGGATAAATGGGGAGACTTTTACAGCTAGAGGTAAAAGAGTATTAAGTTTGGGCTGGAAGGAGATCTATCAAAGATATAATTATGAAGAAGATGAAGGGGATGAAGATCAAAGTCTTCCAAAGATAAGTAAAGGTGAAAAATTAAAAATAAAAAGAATAAGAGAAACTCAAGGAGAAACTAATCCACCAGCGCCATTCAATGAAGGAACACTACTTCAAGCCATGGAAAATCCAGTGAGGTTTATGAGTGAGGAAGATAAAGGTCTTAAAAAAATAATAGGAGAAACTGGAGGAATAGGTACAGTAGCTACTCGTGCAGATATCATAGAAAAGCTATTCAATACATTTTTAATGGAAAAACGTGGGAAAGACATATTTGTAACATCAAAAGGAAAACAACTCCTAGAAATAGTACCAGAGGAAATGAAATCTCCCACTCTTACCGCAGAGTGGGAAGAAAAGTTAGAAAAAATAGCAAAGGGAAAGCTAAGTAAGGAAGAATTCATAAGTGAAATGAAAGATTACTCAAAAGAAATAGTAAATGAAATAAAAAATAGTGAGAAAACATTTAGACATGATAATTTAACTAGAAGCAAATGTCCAGAATGCGGAAAGTTTATGTTAGAGGTTAAAAGCAAAAAAGGTAAGATGCATATCTGTCAAGATAGAGAATGTGGATATAGAAAATCAATATCAATGATATCAAATGCAAGATGTCCAAAATGTAAAAAGAAAATGGAAATCAGAGGAGATGGAGAAGATAAGACTTTTTTCTGCAAATGTGGTTATAGGGAAAAACTTAGTGCATTTAACAAGAGAAAGGCTAAAGAAAAGGACAAGATGAGCAAAAGAGATGTAAATCAATATATAAAGAATCAAAAAAAGTCTATAGACAAACCACTAAATACTGGTTTGTCAGATGCATTATCTAAATTAAAACTTTAAAAATTTAGATAATTTTTGTAAGTTGTGATAAAATATAATTAATATAATAAGCAGAGGAAGTGTAAAATGATAGAACTAGGAAGAGTACAAAAGTTAAAGATTAAAAGATTTGCTTCAGTAGGAGCATTTCTAAATTTAGATGGCTCCAATGATGAGGATGTATTGTTGCCTAAATCTCAAGTTCCAGAGGGAGCAAAAGAGGGAGACGAGATAGAAGTAATGATCTATAGGGATTCAAGGGACAGAGTAATAGCTACCACAAATAGATCAAAATTAGAGGTAGGAGAAATGGGACATCTGATGGTGGTTAGCCAAACAGAGATAGGAGCCTTTCTAGACTGGGGTCTAGAGAAGGATTTATTTCTTCCATTTGCCGAGACAGTCGGCGCACTAGAGAAGGGTAAATCATATTTGGTAGGAGTGTATCTAGATAAATCCGATAGGCTGTGTGCAACTATGAAGGTAAGAGACATGTTAAGAACTGACTCGCCTTACAAGCTAGACGACAAAGTAGAGGGCACCATATACAGCATTAACAGAGATATAGGAGCCTTTGTAGCTGTAGATGACCAATATGATGGACTCATACCTACCAAGGAAATGATTGGTATATATGAAGTAGGAGACCCAGTTCAAGTGAGGGTTACAAATATAAAAGAAGATGGAAAACTAGATTTAAGCCTTAAGGACAAAGGTTATGTTCAAATGGATAAGGACGGGGAAAAGATATTAGAAAAATTAAAAGCAAATCGAGGATTTCTTAATTTAAATGATCACAGCTCACCAGAAGAGATTAGAAAAGAGTTGAGAATGAGTAAATCAGGCTTTAAAAGAGCAGTGGGAAGGCTTTTAAAAGGAGAAATCATAGAATTCCATGGAGATGGAATAAGGATAAAAGAATAAAAACAAGGAGATGAACATATGATAGATACTATTACAGTAAACTTAGATACAATAGAAATGATGTTGTTTTTTTGGCAATCAGTAGCTGAAAGGCAAAAGGTTGCAGATTCATTTATGTGGGAAGTAGCAGAAAAGGAAGATATGAAATACCTATACGGGGACAATTTCTCAAAAGAATCAATAAGAAAGGTTCTCTCAGCAATATCAAATAGAGAAGTTTTAAATAATCCAACAAAAGAAGAAAGTAGATTTTGGAATTATAATATGTGGATGTTAGAAGACTTGGAAAATATGAACAATATGGTAGGGCCAGTTAAAAAACTAAACCTTGATTATTTAAAAGAGAAACTAAAAAATTCAGAGACTGATTTCAACAAAATAGAAGTTGCCTTTATACCAGGACATGTTGATGAATACTATACCGATGAAAACAAACTAGTAATCAACTTCTTTAAACTAGTAGTAGATTTCATGGATCCAACAAATGTAACTATAGATGGAAAAACTATCAAGGCTTATGTAGAAGAAAAAGTAGATGAGCTATTAAAATAAAAGCTTGAGGTGATAAGATGATAAGTACTACAACACCAACAATAGAAGGTAAAATTGTAAAAGAGTATAAGGGTATAGTATTTGGAGAAGTAATATCAGGTGTGAATTTTGTTAAAGACTTTGCAGCAGGTCTGACAGATTTCTTTGGTGGAAGATCAAAGTCCTATGAAGGAGAATTGATCCAGGCTAGGGAAAACGCTATAACTGAAATGGAAGAAAGAGCAAGACAAATTGGAGCCAATGCAGTTGTAGGAGTAGATATAGACTATGAAGTGCTTGGTCAAGGTGGAAATATGCTGATGGTAACTGCATCAGGAACAGCAGTCGTAATATAGTAGAAAACAATCAAATACAAAACTTAATTTTGTCATCCTGGGTGAAATGAAGCATCTAAAAAGATTCTTCGTCAGCTCAGAATGACATTTTTTATAAGTAGAACTTGGGATAAGGAAAAAATAGGAGGAAAAGATGGATATTAATAGAGGCGATATAATAGAAGGAGAAATAGTAGACTTTACACATGAGGGAAATGGAGTTATGAAAATAGATGACTTTATATACTTTGTGTCAGGGGCTTTGATAGGAGATAGGGTAAAAGCAAAAGTAGAAAAGATAAAGAAGAATTTTGCTATAGCTACAACAATAGAAATAATAGAAGCTTCAAAAGATAGAATAGAAAGAGATAAAAATATAGAAGAATCACTAGGTGGAATTCCCTTAATTAACTATAAATATGAAAAACAATTGGAATGGAAAAAAGAGAAGGTAGAAAAGGATTTAGAAAAGTTTGCAGGTATCAATGATTTAAAAGTAGATGATGTAATAGGAATGGAGGTGCCTTATAGATATAGAAACCATGTACAGGTTCCAGTCGCCAGTAAGGCTGGTAAAACTATAATAGGCTTCTATGAAGCAGGTACAAATGATATAGTTCCAATGAGAGAGACTATACTCCAAAGTGAAACAGGAAACAAGGTATTATCTATAGTAAAGCAGTGGATAGATAGATATGGAATTAAAGCTTATGATAGAAGAAAACAAAAGGGTACACTTAGACATATTGGAATAAGGACAAATGACAAGGATGAAGCTATGCTTATACTTGTTACAGGAGAAGATATGATTCCTAAAAAAGATGAATTACTAGAGCTGATAAAGAACAACACAGATCAAATAAAAAGTGTATATCAAAATGTAAACAAGATGAAATCACCAGTAGTCTATGGAAATAAATACAAACTCTTATTCGGAGAAGAAAAATTAATAGACACTATTGGAAACTACAAGTTTTCTGTATCTCCAAATTCATTTTTTCAAACAAATAGAATTCAAGCAGAAAAACTATATGATAAGGTAGTTGAGTTTCTGGATTTAAAAGAAAATGATACAGTATATGATTTATATTCAGGTACAGGTACGATATCAATATATATAGCAGAAAAAGTAGAAAGAGTATATGGAATAGAAGTAGTTCCATCAGCAATAAAAGATGCAAAGGAAAACGCTGTGATAAATAATATTGGTAATGTAGAATATATACTTGGAAAAGCTGAAGAAATCATGCCGAAAATATCAGAAATCAAAAAACCAAATAAAATAATCTTGGATCCTCCAAGAAAAGGCTGTGAAAAAGAATTAATAGAAAAAATAATAGAGATTAGCCCTGAGAGAATAGTTTATGTTTCTTGTAATTCAAGCACAATGGCAAGAGACATCAGACACTTAATAGAAAGTGGATATAAGGCAGTAGAAGTACAACCAGTGGATATGTTCCCCCACGCAATGGACATTGAAGCCGTAACACTGCTTACAAAGTAAGCAGATGTACGTCTCATGTCAGGAATGCCCAAGAAGACAAATTGTGTGAAGTCTGATTGGTGCATTCTACGGCTGAAGCCGTAACACTGCTTACAAATAATAGTTTTAATGTTTAATATTTATCTTGGTGGGTAGATATACAATAGAACAAAAAAAAGGAGTGTTTAATAGTTATGAGTAAAATTAGTAAAAAGTGGTTATTTTCATTAGTAGCAGTTTTGTCCCTAGCATTGGTGATTACAGGGTGTACTACTGATGACCCAAATGAGACAGAGCTAGAAGAGGATGTAGACCAAGCAGCAGATAGTGTAGAAGATGCAGCAGATACTGCAGGAGATGAAGTGGAAGATGCAGTACAAGATGCAGAAGATGAAGTAAGAGATATGAACTATGAAGATATTGTAGTAACTCCAGAAGAAGCATTTGACAAGTTTATGGAACTCTATCCTGATGCAAAAATCAATCAGATTGATTTAGACAAGGAACTAATGGAGTACCAATATGTTGTAGAAGGTTATGATGCTGAAAATGATTATGAAGTTAAGATTAACCCAGTAGATGGGAAAATAATAAGTCAAGATGAAGAAATCCTAGACATGGATGATGACATACTTGAGATAACTAAAGATCATTTAGTTAAAATTCCTAATCTTATAGAAATGGCTAAACTAGAAGATGCTAGTGGATCTGAATTGGACGAATGGAGTATATCTGAAGACGACGGAAGACTAGTCATGGATATAGAGATAGGTACAAAAGAGTATTCCTATGATATGGATACAGAAGAATTATTAGAAAGTGACATGTAATTTAAAAAAAGAATATTTATTGCTATCTAGATAGCAGCAAAACCTGGTGAAATTAACCAGGTTTTTTCTTTGTAAAAATTAAAATATTGATTTAATATGAAATAATTAAAATGGGAAAATAATTATATTTTAATACTTTCATTTTTACTTACATCATGTTAGGCTAATAGAAAGAAGAAAAGCATATATATAAAATAGGAGGCCAAG
>JARICQ010000084.1 GCA_029264075.1 Tissierellaceae bacterium
TACTTGTAAATGGTAGATTGAGATTTTTGAATTGAAGGGTGTCATCATATTCGACTATATTTGTATAGTTATATTGAATTGTAGAAAGTTCCACAATATTGTTTATTTGTTCTTCTATAGTATTTGAAAGCAAGTCAGTCTGACTATCTATAGACATCCTATTATATGCAAATCCAGCCACTATAATAAGAGCTATTAATAGAATGATGATTAGCTTGTTTTTAAAGCTTTTTTTTCTTTTCATTTAATTCCCCCTTTAAAGTTAGTTCTATTTATTCAGGACTGTATAGTTGAAAAACACTGTAAATTTCTATATCTTCCCCTGATAACAATTTTATGACCTGTGGTATCTTTTGGGTGCTTATATTTAGCTCTATTCCATTATATTTAATTAGCAAGTCATCCGATTCTATAAGCTCGCTTTTCTTTAATATATCTATGATTTTGTTTTCAATAGAGCTCATATTCATTCCACCTATAGTGAAAAATACCTTCTTCTTCTCTTCAGCATAATCTTCAGTATTTATCCTGCTTATTAGCAAAATTTTATTCATTTAAACTTCCCCTTTTATTATATCATGTATTGTTTTTTTAAAGCAATCGTATTATATAAAGTATATTTAAAATCCATATTGGAGTATCTCCAGTCTTTTGGAATAGAATAGAATAAATACAACTATATATTTATATACCCATTTACATACTATAAAAACTTTTTTTATTTTTATTTGCAAGTAAAGTTTTTACATTATTTCTAGTATATGATAAAATAAATTCAGACATATATTTTTTGCTTTGAAAGGAGTAAACATGGATAAATATATAGATAGTTTAAGCAAGACTATATTATTTAAGAATATAGATAGGCATATAATAGAGGATTTGATCTTAAATCTTAATTATAGAATATCTGATTATATGAAAGATCAAACCATAGCAATCCAAGGAGATGATTGCTTGAGCCTTGGTATTATATTGAGTGGAAGGCTAGAGATCCACAAGCCCTTTCCTTCTGGAAAAGTAGTAACTATAAATACATTTTCAGCTGGAAATATCTTTGGTGAGGCCCTGGTTTTTTCTGAAAGGCACAAATATCCAGCTACTGTAGTTTCTATAAGTGATAGCCGGGTAATGTATATAGATAAGATGGAAGTTATTCGTTTGATGAAAAAAGATGAACGAGTTTTAAATAACTTTGTATCTGTGCTTTCTAATAGGATATTCATGCTAAATGACAGGATTACAAATCTTAGCTATGATACTATAAGAAAGAAAATATCAAATATCATCATAATGGAATATGGAAAACAAAATAATCATTATTTGGTTTTGCCATTTTGCAGGAAGAAAATGGCTGAACTTTTAAATATTCCCAGACCTTCGCTCTCACGTGAACTCATGAAAATGAAAGAAGAAGGGCTAATAGATTATCATAGAAACAAGCTGAGAATATTAGATTTAGAGCGCTTAGAAAAATCCCTATTAGAATAAGATCTTTAATTCATAGGGTGCAATTGCCAATAAGGAAATGTCCTTATTGGCAATTGCTCTTTTAATCTCTTACTATTTGTTCTGCTATCCTTATTCCATCTACTGCTGCTGACATGATTCCACCCGCATAGCCTGCTCCTTCACCCAGGGGATAAATTCCCTTAATATTGGACTCATGTTTTTCATCTCTTTGTATTCTAATAGGTGAAGAGCTCCTAGTTTCAACTCCAGTTAATATTGCGTCCTTATCTGCGAAACCATGGAGTTTTTTGTCAAATTCTACAAGGGCTAGCTTCAAAGTTTCTATCACATAATCTGGCAAGGATTCACTTAAGTCCGTTAACCTGATATTTGGTGTGTAAGAGGGTTTGATCCTTCCGAACTCCTTGGATGGTCTCCCAGCTAGAAAATCTCCTAGCAACTGAGCAGGAGCAATATAGTCCCCTCCGCCTGACTTAAAGGCTAACTTTTCCCATTTTCTTTGAAAATCTATGCCTGCTAGGGGATGATCATCTTCAAAGTCAGCTGGACTTACTCCAACTAATAAGGCACTATTTGCATTTTCTTTGTTTCTTTTGTGGTAGCTCATCCCATTGGTAACTATTCCCCCTTCCTCTGAAGAGGCACCTATTACTTCACCTCCTGGACACATGCAAAATGTATATGCGGATCTTCCATTTTCGAAATGTCCAGAAAGCTTATACTCTGCAGCACCAAGATTTGGATTGCCAGCAAATTTTCCATACTGGACCCTATCAATCATCTCTTGAGGATGTTCAATCCTTACCCCTATAGAGAATGCCTTTTGCTTTATTTCTAGATTCCTCTTATATATCATGTCAAAAGTATCTCTAGCGCTGTGTCCTAGGGCTAGCAAGAGGATGTCTGTATCTAGCCTTTCATCTTCATTTACTATTATTCCTTCTATCTGTCCATCTTCAATTACTAAGTCTGTTAGCTTTGAATTGAATCTAAACTCTCCACCTAGTTCTATTATTGTCTTTCTTATATTTATCAAAACTCTTCTAAGTATATCTGTTCCTATATGTGGCTTATTTATATATAAGATTTCTTCAGGTGCCCCATGACTTGCAAACTCTTCCAATACTTTTCTTCCTCTGGGATCTTTTGTGAGTGTAGTGAGTTTCCCGTCTGAAAAAGTACCTGCACCACCTTCTCCAAACTGAACATTTGATTCTACATTTAATTTTCCTGTCTTCCAAAATTCATTTATATCCTTTACTCTATCTTCTATAGACTTGCCCCTTTCAAGTAAGAGAGGATTGTAGCCCATCTGTGCTAGTATCAAGCCTGCAAAGATTCCTGATGGTCCAGTTCCTACTATTACAGGTCTTTTGCCTAGATTCTTTTTTCCTTTATCGGGATAGATATATTTTTCATCTGGTGTCTTGTTGATCCCCTTGTTTTTCATCTTAGCCAATATCTTTTCCTCATCTAGGACTTGAGCATCTATTGTGTAGACAAAGTAGATCTGATCTTTCTTTCTAGCATCAATTGATTTTTTTGCTATCTTGTAACTTTTTAATCTATCTTCACCTACTCTTAATTTTTTTAATATTTCTTTTTTAAGGGATTTTTCATCATCAATTTTCACTTTTATATTTGGTATTCTTATCATAATTTCTCCTTTCTCTTTCCTATCTCTATTATATACTATCTGAATTAACTTTACATTAGAAGCTTGTAAACTTTGATATTTATAAAAGCTTGACATTAACGCTTTACTGTGATACAATATTTTTTAATTAAATAATAATCTTGGATTAGGAGTAGTAGTTGATTTATTCTATTTTAGCGAGTCGGAGGATGGTGAAAGTCCGATATAGACTTTTCAATGAATGGACCTATAAGATGGTGGGTGAAAAATTAGTAGCCCTTCCCGGCTTTT
>JARICQ010000093.1 GCA_029264075.1 Tissierellaceae bacterium
ATCGAAACTGAGAAGATCCATATAGATGAATTAGTTAAGATGGTATATCTAGGAGAGATAGTAGACAGCAAGACTATCATAGGAATACAGTTTGCAAAGAGAATATTAGATAAAAAATAAGAAATTGTAAATATATAATATCCTTCTTAAAATCTTGAATTATTTAAATTCAATGTATTGGGAAGGATATTATATAAATGGTTTAAATCTTTATTTAAGGGGAATTAAGTATATGGATAAAATCATGGATGGATATATAGACTATATGAAGAATGAAAAAAAACTAAGAGACAATACCTTAGATGCATATGTAAGAGATATTCTAAAATTTAAAGACCATGTAATTAAAAAAGAAGATGAAGACTATATAAATACAAATAAAACTACTATAATTACATACTTGACAAGTTTACAAAGAACTGGTAAATCAACTTCTACCATATCAAGAAACCTGGCATCTATTAGGTGTTTTTTTCAATATTTATTAAACAATCAATTGATAGACGAGGATCCAACTCTCAACTTGAAAACACCTAAATCTGAAAGAAAAATACCAGAGATTTTAACTGAGGAAGAAATTGATCTACTTCTCTCTCAACCTAAAGTAGACAATGCTAAAGGTGCTAGGGATAAGGCTATGTTGGAGCTTCTTTATGCGACTGGATTAAAAGCTTCAGAAATGACTTCTATAAATATAGGTGATATTGATTTAGAATTGGGTATTTTACAAATAAGGGAGAATAAGAACAATAGATTCATACCTGTTGGAGATTTAGCCATTGAGACTTTAAATTTTTATTTGCAAAAATACAGAATGGACTGTATAGATCAATCAGATAGGCCATTATTTACAAACTATAGAGGCAATAGACTTACTAGACAAGGCTTTTGGAAAATAATAAAAGAATATACAATCTCTACAAATATAAATAAAAAGATAACTCCAAATACTCTCAGACATTCTTTTGCTGTACATTTAATTGAAAATGGGGCGAATATAAAGCTTGTCCAAGAGATGCTAGGACACTCTGATTTATCTACTACACAGGCCTATAATATTCCAAGTGAGGATGAAAATCTAAGGGAAGTTTACAAGAAATTGCATTCAAGAGCATAGGAGGAGAAAAAAATGAATTATATGGAAAAAATACAAGAATCAATATCATCAATAAAGGAAATGACAAAATCTGTACCCAAAATAGGTCTTATACTTGGATCGGGACTGGGTAGCCTTGCTGATGAGATCAAAAATCCTGTTAAAATAAAATACGAAGATATACCAAACTTCCCAAAGTCTACTGTTCAAGGACATGAAGGACAACTTGTAATAGGAGAACTCTCTGGAAAGTTAGTAGTAGCCATGCAGGGAAGGTTTCATTTCTATGAAGGATATCCTCTGTCAGAGGTTACTTTTCCAGTCAGGGTAATGATAGGATTAGGAATTGATAGCCTTATAGTTACAAATGCAGCTGGTGGAGTAAATACAGACTTTGAGCCTGGAGATTTGATGATTATTACAGATCATATAAATCATACTGGTCAAAACCCACTTATGGGAGAAAATCTAGATCAACTTGGGCCAAGATTTGTAGACATGTCAAATGCATACGATAGAGATTATATTGAAATAGCCAAAAAATCAGCAGAAAAACAAGCTATAGATATAAAGACAGGAGTGTACACTTGGTTTACAGGACCAACCTATGAGACTGCAGCTGAAGTTAAGATGGCAAGGATTTTAGGTGGAGATGCTGTAGGTATGTCTACTGTACCTGAGACTATTGTAGCAAATCATCAAGGAATAAAGGTGCTTGGAATATCATGTATTACAAATATGGCTACAGGCATACTCGATCAAGCCTTAAACCATGATGAAGTAGTAGAAACTTCTATGAGGGTCAAAGATGATTTTGAAAAATTAATATTAGATATTATAAAAAATATTTAAGAATATTTAAAGATGAAAGAGAGGTTACTAGATGAGGGCTGTAGATATTATTGAAAAAAAGAAACATGGAGAAATATTGACTTCTGAAGAGATAAACTACATGGTTATTGGATATACAGAAGATAAGATTCCAGATTATCAAATGTCTGCCTTTCTTATGGCTATATATTTTATGGGGATGAATAAAGAAGAAACTTCTAATCTTACGCTTTCTTTTGTAAACTCTGGTGACCGGGTAGATTTATCCATGATTGAAGGTGTTAAGGTAGATAAGCATTCAACTGGAGGGGTGGGAGACAAGATAAGCTTGATCGTAATACCGCTTGTAGCTTCAGTGGGAATACCAGTGGCTAAGATGAGCGGAAGAGGACTAGGTCATACTGGAGGTACTATAGACAAGCTAGAGTCAATTGAGGGCTTTAAGGTGGAGCTTAGTGAAAAGGAATTCATAGACAATGTAAACAAATATAAGATGGCAATAGTAGGCCAGTCTGCAAACCTAACCCCTGCTGATAAGAAAATCTATTCTCTTAGAGATGTTACATCTACTGTTGACAGTATACCCCTTATAGCTAGCTCTATAATGAGTAAAAAAATTGCTTCAGGGGCAGATGCCATTGTTTTAGATGTAAAGGTAGGATCTGGAGCCTTTATGAAATCTCTTGACCAGGCCAAGGATCTTGCAAGAAAGATGGTAGATATAGGTAAATCACTAGGTAGAGATACTATAGCTGTTATCACAAATATGGACCAACCACTTGGCTATGAAATTGGAAATGCGAATGAGATAAAGGAAGCTATAAGGGTACTGAGAGGGCAAGGAGCAGAAGACGAAACAAAGATTGCCCTTACTATAGCTTCATATATGTGTGTCCTTGGAGGAGCTTTTGAAAGTTTTGATAGTGCATATAAGAGCTTAAAGGACATTATTGAAAGTGGGAAGGCTATTGAAAAACTAAAAGAACTTATAGAAATACAAGGCGGGGATAAAAGAATAATTGATAATCCAGAAAACCTTCCAAATGCTAATCATCATGTTGAAGTTAAAGCACTAAGGTCTGGATATATTAGCTTTATAGATGCAGAAGAGATAGGTATCTCTGCCATGCTTTTAGGTGCGGGAAGAAGAACAAAAGAGGATAAAATAGATTATGCTGCTGGTATATCTTTAAAGAAAAAGATGGGCGAATATATTAAAGTTGATGAAACTATAGCTATACTCCATACAAACTTAGATGATTATCAGGTTTCATATGATAAGGTTTTAAGTGCAATTAATATTACAGATGATAGGCCAGAGATGAAAGACTATATTCATGAAATAATAAAATAAATATATGAATTTAAATAATATTATATTGGGAAATACTTGATAAGCTCGACTTTAAGATGTCGAGCTTGTATAATATTATTTAGAGAAGATATTAAGCGAGTTAGGAGAATAATATGGGATATAAGATAGTCATTGATCAATTCGAAGGACCTATGGATCTGCTACTACATCTTATAGATAGGGCAGAGATAGATATATATGACATACCTATAAACAAGATTTCAGAGCAATTTCTTGAACATATAAAAGGCATGAAAGAATTGGATCTAGATATTGCTAGCGAATTTTTACTTATGGCAGCAACTCTTCTGGAGATAAAAAGCAAGATGCTACTCCCAGAAGAAGAAAAAGCAGAAAAGGACCAATTAGAAACAGAAGAAGATCCCAGAGAAGAACTTGTCAGGCGGATAGTTGAATATAAAAAATACAAAGAAGCAGCAAATGAATTAAAAGAATATGAAAATATATATTCAAAGATGTATTTAAAAACAAAGGAAGAAATCTTCCTTGAGAGCGATGAAGAATTTGAGCTTAGAGGAATTGGTGTAGAAGACTTATTTAAATCCTTTAATAAAATCATGAAGGAAAAATCAAAGAAAGATACTGTATTAGAAATTGATCAAATCCAAAGAGAAGAATACACTCTTAAAAGTTGCATAGAAAGGATAAATATAAATTTAGAAGCTAGTGATGAGCTTATTTTTAGTGAATTGTTTGATTTTGAGGATACTTCAAAGGCTGAGATTATAGCATATTTTTTATCGATTTTAGAATTAATAGCTTCAAAGTATATTGGTGTTAGGCAAAGAAAGGATTTTTCTGATTTGTATATTTTTAAATTAGAAAAAAAGGAGTCAGAATAGATGGAGAAAAAGGAAATAAAATCAATAGTAGAGGCGATGCTATTTACTTGGGGTGATCCCCTGGAGCTAAAAGAGATAGCGTCTATAATTGATTTAAATGAAAAGGAATTAGAGCCAATAATAGATGAGATGATGGATGAATTTGATTACAATTTCAGAGGTCTTAAAATAATAAGGATAAATTCAGCCTTTCAATTGGTAACAAGGCCAGATCATTATGAATGGATAAAAAAACTATCTACTACTACTAGTTCTAAAAACCTATCAAATGCAGCACTTGAAACACTTTCTATCATAGCATACAGACAACCTGTAATTAAATCAGATATTGAAGCTATAAGGGGCGTAAGATGTGATAGATCTATAGAAACTCTGATGAATAAAGAACTTGTTAAAGAGCTAGGAAGGCTTGATAAGATAGGTAGGCCAATTATATATGGAACGACAGATAATTTTTTAAGGAATTTTGGTTTGGAAAAAATTGAAGATTTACCACCATTAGAAGAATTTGAAAAGAAAGAAGATACTATGGATGAAAATGATGATATAATGAAAGGAGAATAAAATGAGATTACAAAAGTATATTGCAATGTGTGGAGTGGCCTCTAGAAGAAAAGCGGAAGAGATGATAGAAGAAGGTCGAGTTCAAATAAATGATAAGATAGTAAATGAGATGGGAATAATAGTAGACCCTAAAAAAGATACTGTTAAAGTTGATAATAAAATTATTAAAAAAGAGAAAAAAAAGGTATATATAATGTTAAATAAGCCCATAGGTTATGTTACAACCTTAAAGGATGAAAAGGGCAGAAAAATAATTACGGATTTAATTGAAGGTGTAGATGAAAGGATATTCCCAGTAGGTAGACTAGATGCTGATACTACTGGACTTTTACTTTTAACTAACGATGGAGACCTGGCCTACAAACTAACTCATCCAAGTTACGAGGTGACTAAAAGATATATAGCTATAGTAGAGGGTGTTCCAAATAGGTTTGAACTTGAAAAGTTTAGAAATGGTATGATAATTGATAGGAAACGCACTGCCAAGGCCAGTATTAAAATAGCAAAAAAATATGAAAATGAATCTATACTTGATATAGAGATTCATGAAGGAAGAAATAGACAGGTAAAAAAAATGTGTGAAATGATTAATCACCCAGTAAAAAAACTCAAAAGAGTAGCTATAGGAGAGCTCGGAATAGGTGGAATAGAGATAGGTAACTGGAGACACTTGGAAGAAGATGAAGTAGAATATTTAAAGACACTTTAATAAAAGGAATATATATGATAATTATAAGAAAATTCAAAGATAGTGACCTAGAAAACTTAAGAGATTTAATCTGTGAATTAAATTTTGAAGTTAATTCTGTTGATCAAGGGGATTTAATTTATTTGGCTTTTGAAGATGAAAAACTTATTGGAGTGATCAAGGCAAGTGAATCAGAAAAACTTTGGTATTTAGACTGTCTTTATATGGCTACTAAATCGAGAAATAGATCAATTGGAGATGGACTTTTAAGAGTCGCTATTGACAAATTAGAAAAAAATGGAGTTGAAAGCTTGTATTTCAATGGTGAAAATCAATATCTGACCGATAAAGGATTCAAAGAAAACACAGACAAGCAGCTAGTATTAGATGTGAAAAATTTTTTCAACAATAAATCTTGTTGTGGTGATATAGATGAGCTATAGAGAAGTGGTAAATACCATAAAATTTACTAGAGATATAATTGCTAGAAATGTTAAAAATGCTAGTATATGCGTAGACTGTACTGTAGGAAATGGAAATGACATATCTCTCTTAGCTGCTATAGTAGGAGAAGAGGGTAGGGTATATGGATTTGATATACAAGCTCTAGCAATTGATAGGACTCTTCAAAGGCTAAAAAAACAAGGGCTTGATGGAAATACTATTTTGATAAAAGATAGCCATGAAAATATTACTAACCATATAAATGAGAAAATAGATTTATTTATTTATAACTTAGGGTATCTACCTAGAGGAGATAAAAGCATCAAAACAAATAGTCAATCTACAATCAAAAGTTTAGATGCAGCTTTAGTTCTATTGAAAGGCAATGGAATAATTTTAATTACATGTTATACTGGTCATGATGGTGGGGTGGAAGAAAAAAATGCAATTGAAGAGTTTTTAGTTAAATTAAATCAAAGTGACTTTAATGTCCTAAAATATGATTTTTTAAATCAAAAAAACTTTCCACCAGTATTATATTGCATAGAAAAAATGGGAGGGAATTGAAATTGACAAATGTTAAAATTACAGACACTATCTTAAGAGATGCTCATCAATCTCTTATTGCAACAAGGATGAGAATAGAAGATATGACACCGATTGCTGACAAATTAGACAAGGTTGGTTTCCATGCACTAGAGGTATGGGGAGGAGCGACATTTGATTCATGCTTGAGATTCTTGAACGAAGACCCATGGGAGAGACTTAGAACTTTAAGAAAACACTTTAAAAATACAAAATTACAGATGCTCCTTAGGGGACAAAACATATTGGGATACAAACACTATCCAGACGATGTTTTGGAGGAATTCATTAAAAAATCAATTGAAAATGGAATTGATATAATTAGGATATTTGATGCCTTAAATGACCCTAGAAATATAGAAAAATCTATTCACTTGACTAAAAAATATGGTGGACATGCTCAGGCAGCAATGTCTTATACTACTAGTCCAGTACATGATGTCAAATATTATGTAAAGCTTGCAAAGTCTATGGAGGAGATGGGTGCAGATTCCATCTGTATAAAAGACATGTCTGGGATACTTCTTCCTTATCTTGCTGAGGAATTGGTAAGATCTATGAAAGAAGTAATCAGTGTTCCAATAGAAATGCACTCTCACTTTACTAGTGGCATTGCAAATCAAACTTATATGAAGGCAATAGAAGCAGGGGCAGACATTATCGACACTGCTATATCCCCTTTTGGAAATGGAACATCTCAGCCAGCTACAGAACCTATGATAGCGTCTCTTAAAGGATCAAACTATTATCCTAATGATATTAATATGGAGGTTCTTTTGGAGGTATCTGAATACTTTAAAACTTTAAAAGAAAAATATATAAAAGAAGGTCTATTGGATACAAAGGTGTTAAATGTAGATGTAAACACTCTTATATACCAGGTCCCAGGAGGCATGTTATCTAATCTAGTATCACAATTAAAGGCTCAAGGAAAAGAAGATAAATTTGAAGAGGTATTAAAAGAAGTACCAAAGGTAAGAGAAGATTTTGGATATCCTCCACTTGTAACTCCAATGAGTCAAATGGTAGGTACCCAGGCAGTATTCAATGTACTGCTTGGAGAAAGATATAAGATGATTCCAAATGAAGCTAAAAACTATGTCAAGGGAATGTACGGAAAGCCAACTGTTCCCATATCTGATGAAATAAAGAAGGAAATAATAGGTGATGAAGATGTATTTACTGGTAGACCGGCAGACTTAATGGAGCCACAATTAGAAAATTATAAAGATGAAATAAAGGAATATATAGAACAAGATGAAGATGTCCTAAGCTATGCATTATTCCCACAAATAGCTTTAGCTTTCTTTAAGGACAGGCAAGCTAATAAATATGAAATAGACTATAATTTAATTGACCAAGAAAATAAAACATATCCAGTTTAAGAAAAATTAAATAATTATAAAAAAGATATAAGATGATAGTATGAATAATTGCTATCTTTTTATATCTTTTTTGTATCTTAATCTAAGAAATGTTAGAAAACAGGGGTCTGTGAAGTTAAACTTGCAAAAATAAAATCATAGACAAATATATGAAATAAAACTTGCAAATACAATATATGTTTGATAATATAAAATTAGAAAATATAAAATTCAAGGGGGAAACAAAATTGTCAACCAAGACAAAAAAGACTCTTAATGTGGAAGAAAGACTATGTAAAGGTTGCGGCATATGTGTTGCATTCTGCCCTAAAAGTGTATTAGACTTAAAAGATGGAAAGGTAAGTATAGAGAATTTAAATGCATGTATACAATGTGGTCAATGCGAGTTAAGATGTCCAGACTTTGCTATTTATTTAGGAGGAGAATAATATGACTATTAAATTAATGCAAGGAAATGAGGCCTGTGTAGAAGGTGCTCTCAAGGCAGGAATGACTTTCTTTGCTGGATATCCAATCACTCCATCTACTGAAATAGCAGAGCTTTCTGCACAAAAGCTCCCTGAGATTGGTGGAAAATTCATACAAATGGAAGATGAAATTGCAGGAATATCTGCAACAATAGGTGCAGCTCTTACTGGGAAAAAAGCTATGACAGCTACGAGTGGGCCAGGTTTTTCACTCAAGCAAGAAGGTATAGGCTATGGAATAATAACAGAGACTCCTTGTGTAATTGTAAATGTTCAAAGAGGAGGTCCAAGTACTGGATTACCTACGTCACCATCGCAAGGAGATATAATGCAAGCTAGATGGGGTACTCATGGTGATCACTCTATAATTGCTCTTTATCCTTGGTCTGTTAAGGAAATTTATACAGAGACTATCAGGGCTTTTAATCTTGCTGAAAAATACAGAACACCAGTTATATTGTTGATGGATGAAGTAATAGGTCATATGAGAGAAAAAATTGAAATAAAAAATGAAGTCATTGAGATTTGTGATAGAAAAGATCCCACATCTCCTCCGAGTGATTACGAGCCTTTTGAAATCAAAAAGGGTGAAGAGGTACCTGAGATGGTAGGGTTTGGGAAGGGATATAATTTCCACGTAACAGGACTTGTTCATGGGTCTACAGGTTTCCCATCTGGAAATTCTGAAATAGCAGAAGAATTTTTAAATAGACTTATAGATAAAATTGAAGATAACAAAGAGGATATAGTAAAGTCAAAAGAGTATCAAATAGAAGATGCTGATATTGCTTTAGTTGCCTTTGGTTGTACTGCTAGATCAGCCTTGTCCGCAGTAGAAGATTTAAGAGAAGAAGGTATAAAAGTAGGCTTATTTAGACCTCTTACTATTTGGCCCTTGGCTGAAAGAGAAATTGAAGAGCTCTCGAAAAAAGTTAAAAGAATTGTAGTGGTTGAAATGAACATGGGACAATATTTTAATGAAGTGGATAGAATAGCTTGTAAAAATACTAAGGTTGAAAAATATGGTAGATTAAATGGACAGTTAATAAAACCAGAAGAGATTGTTAATTTTATTAAGGAGGGACAAGATGCCTAGTAAACTAGTAGAAAAATATTTTAGAACAGAACATTTGCCTCATATATGGTGTCCAGGCTGTGGAAATGGAATAGTAACTAGGGCTATAGTGAAGGCTATAGATAATTTGGATATAGATCCCAATGATTGTTGCATAGTTTCTGGTATAGGTTGTTCGGCTAGGGCATCGGGATATCTTGATTTTAATACAATGCATACTACCCATGGTAGGGCTCTGGCATTTGCAACTGGGATAAAGCTTGCCAATCCTGATCTTCATGTCATTGTAATCACTGGAGATGGAGATAGCTCTGCCATAGGTGGAAATCATTTAATACATGCAGCTAGAAGAAACATAGATATAACAACTATTGTATATAACAACAATACCTATGGAATGACAGGAGGCCAGTATTCTCCCACGACTCCTACTGGTGACAAGGGTACTACGGCACCATATGGAAACATAGATTTAAATTTTGATCTTTGTAAGCTAACTAAGGCAGCTGGGGCAACCTATGTAAGCAGAAGCACAATATATAGTCCAAATATGATAACAAATCAAGTTGAAGAAGGTATGAAAAACAAAGGTTTCTCGTTTATTGAAGCTTTAACCATATGTCCTACCTACTATGGAAGAAAGAATAAAAAAGGTGGAGCTCTTGAAATGATGGAGTTTTTAAAAGAAAATACTATCAATGTAGCGGCATATGACAAGCTTCCTGAAGAAAAAAGACAGGGCAAATATATAGTTGGAGAAATCCACAAATCTTCTAGGCCAGAGTATACAGAAGAATATCAAAAAATAATAGATTCTTTTTCAAAGGAGGGTTAATATGTCAGCGCTAGAAATAAGATTAACAGGTGCGGGAGGTCAAGGTCTTATATTAGCAGGAATAATTTTAGCAGAGGCAGCTCTTCTTGATGGTATGAATGTAGTTCAATCTCAATCATATGGGCCAGAAGCTAGGGGTGGAGCTAGTAAATCTGAAGTAATTATAAGTAAAAAAGATATAAACTACCCCAAGGTAGATAAATGTGATATCATGCTTAGCCTTACTCAAAAAGGTTGTAACAAGTATATAGATGGACTAAAATCAGATGGAATATTAGTTATAGACTCTTCTATGGATTTTGATTTAGAATCTAAAGATATAAAAATTGTAAAACTTCCTATATTGTCTACAGCTAGTGAGAAGATTGGAAAAATTATGGTAGCAAATATTGTTGCCTTAGGCAGTCTTTATCAACTTACTAAGGCAGTTTCTAAAGAATCTCTAATTAAAGCTGTGTCAGATAGAGTCCCCAGAGGTACTGAAGAATTAAATAGAATAGCCCTTGAAGAAGGATTTAATCTTATATTAGAACACAAGGAAAAGTATCAAAGTGAGAGTTGATTTGATTGAAAATATAAAAGAAAAATTTACTTCTCTTAGCAAGGGTCAAAAATTGATAGCAGAATTTATTATGGATAACTATGATAAGGCAGCCTTTATGACTGCTGCAAGTATTGGAGAGACAGTAGGCGTTAGTGAGTCAACTGTGGTGAGATTTGCAATCACTCTTGGATATGAAGGATATAAAGAACTTAGAAAAGAATTACATGAATTAATAAAGACAAAGCTTACAACTGTTCAAAGATTGTCAATGACAGAAGATTATTCTAGCAAAGAAAGTGCCTTGCAAAAGGTAATGGAAAAAGACATTGAAAATATACAAAAAACTATTGAAGAAATAGATTATAAAGAATTTAAAAATGCAATAGACTTAATATTAAAAGCTAAACACATATATATATTAGGACTTAGATCCTCATCATTTTTAGCTGGATATTTGGGATTTTATTTAAATTTTTTGATAAAAGACTCAAAAGTAATTGTTGAAGGAGCAAATGATGTATTTGAACAACTTTTAAATGCAGACTCAGACGATGTAATTATTGGAATATCATATCCAAGATATTCTAGAAGAACCTTAGAGGCCATAGATTTTTCTAAGGAGAAGGGATGTAAAATCATAAGCATAACTGACAGCTTAGCTTCACCGGCAGCTAGGGAAGCGCATATATCATTAATCGCTAGTAGCGAGATGTTGTCCTTTGTAGACTCTCTTGTAGCTCCTATGAGCCTTATAAACGCTCTAATAGTATCCATTGGAATAGCAAAAAGAGAAGATGTAAAATCTACTTTTGAAGATTTAGAAAAAATTTGGAACAACTATAATGTCTATGATTCTTATAATTATGAAAAATAGAATAGTAATATTTTAAAATGGAGGATATTTAATAATATGACCTCTATTTTATTTTAAGTAAACAGTATCATAAGAAATCTTATCATAAATGATAAATTTATTTTAAATTTAAATCTGATATAATATGGATATAGAGGTGATATAAAATTGAAAAAAAATATAGCTGTAATAGGCGGTGGTCCATCTGGAGTTATTGGGGCAGCTTTTGCTAGTTCCAGAGGACACGATGTAACTTTATTTGAAAAAAACAGCAAAATAGGGAAAAAATTATTTATTACCGGTAAAGGAAGATGTAATATAACAAATGCATCTTATATTCAAAATTTTTTTGAAAACATTATATCTAATGAAAAATTTTTATACAGTAGTTTTTATTCTTTTACAAATGAAGATATGATAAGTCTTTTAAATAGCTATGGGGTTCTTACAAAAGTGGAAAGAGGAGATAGGATATTTCCAAAAAGTGATAAGTCTTCAGATGTTATAAAAGCATTAGAATCTCTTTTAATTGATAAAAATGTTAATATAAGCCTTAATTCAAACATTTCAGACATTGATCTCAAAGAAGATAAGTTCATTCTTAAAGTAAATGGAGAAAATCTTATATTTGACAAAGTACTTATAGCTACAGGTGGAAAATCATATCCTAGTACAGGCTCAACGGGCGATGGATATAAATTCGCAAAAAAGCTAGGCCACAAGATAATCCCTATAAACCCTTCTCTTGTTCCTTTAGAAATAGAGGAAAATTGGGTAAGAGATCTACAAGGACTCTCTTTGAGAAATGTAAGTATAAGTGCTTTTCATAAAGATAAATTATTATATGAAGATTTTGGCGAAATGATATTTACTCATTATGGGATTTCTGGCCCTATAGTACTTTCTATGAGTAACTATATTCATAATTATACTGAAAGAAATATTAAGATTAGTATAGATTTAAAGCCTGCACTTGATTTAGATATCTTAGACGCTAGACTTTTGAAGGACTTCGATAAATATGCTAACAAACAATTTAAAAATGGGTTAAATGATTTATTCCCTAAAAAACTAATTCCAACTATTATAAATCTCTCAAAAATAGACCCATATAAATCAATACATCAAATAACAAAAGAGGAAAGAATAGATCTTTTGCATTTAATTAAAAACTTAAATATGACATTTAAGTCTTTTAGACCAGTAGAAGAGGCTATTATTTGCTCTGGAGGTGTTGATACCAAAGAGATAGACTCATCTACTATGGAATCTAAAATTGTTAAAGGACTATATTTTGCTGGAGAGTTAGTTGATGTTCATGGACTGACAGGTGGATATAATCTTCAAATAGCATATTCAACTGGATATCTAGCTGGTACTAGTATGTAAAAGTTATATAGGATTTAATTAGACAATAAAGCGAAATAGGTTGTTCTCTAGCTGTTTTTAATATATAATTGTTAAAGAGCAATTTTATAATTTGAATTGGAGGGAAGCAATGTCAAATAAGAATATATCTATAGCCATAGATGGTCCGTCCGGTGCTGGGAAGAGTACTATTGCAAAAATACTAGCCAACAAACTATCTTTTGAATATATTGATACTGGAGCAATGTATAGAGCTCTGACTTTAAAGACCTTAAATCTAGGTTTAGATCCTAGTATGAAAAAAGATGTTCTTCAAGCTATGAAAAACACTATTATTGATTTTAATGATAATCACATATATCTAGATGGACAAAATGTAGATGTTGATATAAGAGAAAATATAATTAGCAAAAATGTTTCCTATATAGCAAAAATTAAGGAAGTTAGAGAAAAAATGGTGGACATCCAAAAGCAATTAGCTGATAAAAAATCTGTAGTCATGGATGGTAGAGATATAGGGACCGTAGTACTTCCTAAGGCTGATTACAAATTTTTCATTACAGCATCAATTGATGAAAGAAGTAGTAGAAGATATAAAGAGCTAGTTTTAAAAGGAGAAAAAAATGTATCATTTGAGCAAGTAAAATCTGAAATGATTGCAAGAGATGAGTTGGACAGCAACAGAGTAAACTCACCCTTAAAAAAAACTGAGGATTCTTACATACTAGACAATACTAACAAAACTATAGATGAATGTGTAGATGAAATAATTTCTATAGTAGAAGGGGTTTAGATATGAAGTTTTATACTTTTGCAAGAGGATTAGTTAATATAATTTTTAAATTTATATATAGAATAAATGTTCATGGAAAAGAAAACATCCCAATGAGTGAGAAGCTTATTGTATGTTCCAATCATCACCACAATCTAGATCCTGTAATAATAGGACTTATTTTCCCTAGAGAAGTATCATTTATGGCTAAAAAAGAGCTATTTGAAAATAAAGTGTTAAAGTTTATTTTGACTAAGATGGGAGCTTTTCCTGTAGATAGAAAAGAATCAGATATCAAGGCAATCAAGAATGCTCTTCGTGTATTGAAAGAAGATGGAGTGTTAGGGATTTTCCCAGAAGGAACTAGAGTAGAAGAATTTAATTTAGATAATGTTAAATCTGGAACCGCACTAATTAGCATAAGATCAAAATCTCGAATTTTACCATTGTATGTAGAAGGAACTTTTAAATTTCTCAGTAAGATAAATGTTTATATTGGAGAACCTATTGATTTCTCAGAGTACTATGATCAAAAGTTGGATTCAGAAACTTATTCTAAGTTAAGCAAAGATGTTTTAAAAGAAATATATACTATAAATCAAAAATAGGAGAGATCTTTGTGGAAATAATAGTAGCTTCAAATGCAGGGTTTTGTTTTGGAGTTGATCGAGCTTTCAATTTAACAGAAAAAGAGTTGTCAGATACAAAAAAATCTATGTACTCTTTGGGACCATTAATTCATAATCCTCAGGTAGTTGAATATTTTGGGAAAAAAGGACTAAAAGTTATAGATCAAGTAGAAGAATTAAAAGAAAATCCTCTAAAAAAGGACAAATTAATAATAAGATCTCACGGAGTTTCTAAGGAAGTGATATCTAAGATAAAAGATAAGAATCTAGAATTTACTGACACCACTTGCCCATATGTGAAATCAATACATAATAGGGTTGAAGAATTCAAAAATCAAGGGTATAATATAATAATAGTAGGAGATCCAACTCATCCTGAAGTAATAGGAATAAATGGTTGGTGTGACAATGAAGGAGATATTGTAAATTCAACTAATGAAGCTTATGATTTAGAGAAGATGGACAGGATATGCATAGTATGTCAAACTACCTATAAAAAAGAAAACTTTGACATACTAGTTGATATTATTAAGAAGAAATCAAATGATGTCAAAATTTTCAATACTATTTGTAATGCTACCAAGCTTCGCCAAGAATCTTGTAAGGAAATTTCATCGCAAGTAGATTTAATGATTGTAATAGGTGGATA
>JARICQ010000068.1 GCA_029264075.1 Tissierellaceae bacterium
ACAGATCTACTGGCATCAACCATGTATGCAAAATCAAAAGATATGATAGTAGATGGAAATGCACCAGAACTATTTGGAAGAGAATTAGCAGCTCATATAGTAGCAAGTGGAGGAAGATGCTCTTGCCACGAAACTACTACAAAAGCAGAAGCAGTAGAAAAACTAAGGCAAGGGGTCTACCTATTTATGAGAGAAGGTTCAACCCAAAGAAATATGGCAGAATGTATACGTGCTGTAACTGAAGAGGGTATGGATTCAAGAAGATGTATACTTACCACAGATGATATGGTAGCAGCAGACTTAGAGACGGTAGGACATATGAATGAAATAGTTCGAAGAACTATAAAAGAAGGAGTCGACCCTGTAGAAGCTATTCAAATGGTCACCATAAACCCAGCCACCTATTTTGGAATGCATGATATAGGAGAATTAGCTCCTGGTAAGATGGCTGATATAGCAGTCATAGACGATTTACAAGAAATGACCATCGAAGGAGTATTTTTAAATGGTAAACTAGTAGCTTCTCAAAGAGAACTATTAATAGATCTGCCAAAATATAGCTACCCTGATAGTGTAAAGAACTCCGTTAAAAGGGGTCCTATTTCAGAAGAGGAGCTTCAAATAAAAGCTGAGGGAAATACTGCTCTAGCCAGATGTATAGAAGCTATCCCAGATCAAAACCTAACAGGAAAGGCTGAGGAGACACTAAAGGTTCAAAGAGGTCTAGTAGAAGCTGATGTATCTAAGGATACCCTACACATAGCCTGTGTAGAAAGATACGGTAGAACTGGGGAAGTCGGAAAGGCATTTGTAAAGGGAATCGGACTCAAAGAGGGAGCATTTGCAGAGTCTGTAGCCCACGATACCCACAATATCCTAGTAGTAGGAGCAAATCTTAAGGATATGGTAGTCGCTGTAAACAGGGTAATAGAGATGGGCGGAGGACTTGCAATAGCAAATAGAGGAAGAGTGATAGGAGATATGGCACTTCCAGTTGGAGGACTAATTACAGATGAATTAGATGGACATGAGGTAAGTGCTAAGATTGCAGAACTTGAAAATATTACAAGAAAAGACTTAGGAGCAAGCATACATGCACCATTTATGCATCTATCATTCCTTGCACTTTCAACATCACCAGCATGGAAGATTACAGATAAGGGATTGGTTGATGTAAATAATTTTGAAATACTACCGCCAATAGTAGACTAAAGCCTGGAGTTAATCAAGGGAAAAGCTAGGGATAGAAAACCCCTAGCTTTTTCTTGGAACTTTTAGATTTAAATGTTATTTTTCATGCTTTTGTGATAGACTATAGTGTGAGATATAAACAAAATTGAGAATAGAAGGATGATTAGATGAGAATACTTATACCGATTTTGGTTGGAAGTCTAATAGGATATATGACCAATTGGCTAGCGATAAAGATGCTATTTAAACCTCATTATAAAAAGAAAATATTTGGAATTTCTCTTCCATTTACACCGGGACTTATTCCAAAAGAGAGAATGAGGATAGCAGAAAACATAGGCAATGCTGTGGGTACCCACCTCTTATCTACAGATACAATAATAGAAGCCATGTCAAATAAGGAAAATGAAGAAAGAATAAAAGAGTGGATGATTGAAAAGATAGAAAACCTAAAAGAAAACGATACAAAGATCAATGACTATCTAGTAGAAAGACTAGGGGAAGAATATAAGATAAGAAATAACAATGTAGGAGATAAGCTTTCAGGTTATCTAGTTGATTTTATTAGGAAGGAAAATGTTAAAAGTAGCTTGAAGTATATAATAGATGAGAGTATAGATAGATACGATACTAAAGAACTCTATCAAAAGATTGAAATGAAAGCCAAGGATTTTACTTTGGAATATAGGGATTCGGATGATTTTAGCTATGAAGTAGAAAGCTTTTTAAAGTCTTTAATAGAAAAAGCTAAAAACAATGAAAAGACAATAGAAGAAATCATACCAGATGAGATTTTTTCCTCAATAGATAAATATTTAAAAGAAAATAAAGATGAAATCGGGGATAAGATAAGAGATATATTTAAAGACGAAGAAGTAAAATCTAAAATCGAAGAGTCTATATCAAATATAGTTTTTGATAGATCAAATAAAATTTTAATGGCCTTTGTCGGTCCCCATATAATCACAGAAAAAATAGTGGAGACAATAGAAAAGTATATAGAAAAAAGAGAAACTAATGAAGATATTATTGAGATTATTAGATTTTCCATAGCGAAGGCAAAATTACAAAAGCTTTCCAATGTAAGCACTAGCCTGAACAAAGTAATCGATGAAATTTCCCTGTCCAATATTTCTACAAAAATAATAGAACTAGTCTTTAAAGATGAAAATATTGATATTTCTATAAAAAGACTTTTAAATATTCTTAGAGAAAATGAAACACTTGCTAGAGAAATCTTGAAAGACAACATATGGAAGGAATTTGAAAAGATCATATCCTCAGATTACATGGAGGATAAGATAAGAGATGCAGTAGAAGATGCTATAAATCTAATCTCTAATAAAAAGATTTCAGATATATTTACTCTAGTAAATGACAGTGTTATTTCAAATATATATGATTTCTTTAAAAAGATATTTAATAGACTTGCAAAATATGAACTTCCAAATATAATAGAGATGTTAAATGTATCTAAAATAGTAGAAGATAAAATAAATAGCTTTGAAATTGATTACACTGAAAAACTGATACTAGACATTGCAAAAAAAGAATTAAACCAAATAACCAGACTAGGTGCCCTTCTTGGAGCAATCCTAGGACTCTTATCTCCATTTTTGCAAAATTTATACTAAATTAGCATATATATGTTAAATTAAATTAATATATAAAATCATTAAAATAATAGATAGTATACCATATATATGGTATACTATCTTCACGATATACTATATATAGTAATTATAAATATTTGAGTAGGCTAGGGGGATTTGAATGTTAAGAGTAGAAAAGAGAAATGGAGATATAGTTCCATTTGAAGCAGATAAGATTGCAGCAGCAGTATTGAAGGCTATGAATGAATCAGATATAGGTGAAGATGAGGATCTGGCAAAGGATGTTGGAGAAAAGGCCCAGGAAAAGTTTTCAGACCTAGAGACAGTCAATATAGAAAAAATCCAAGACTTTGTTGAGATAGCACTTATGATGACCAGACCAGAAGTAGCTAAGCTTTATATTATCTATAGGGATGAGAGAGCTAAGCTTAGGGAACAAGGATGGGTGATGAGTGATCTTCAAAGGGATATCTATGAGAAGAAGTATAGATATGACAGCGAGAGTTTTGATGAATTTTTAAATAGGGTAAGTGGTGGAAATGCTCCAATCAAAAAAGCAATAAAGGACAAAAAATTCATGCCTGCAGGAAGAATATTAGCAGGTCGAGGCTTAGACAAACTTGGTAGGAAGATTACACTTTCAAATTGCTATGTAATGCCAAAGGTGGAAGATAATATAGAATCTATATTTGATACAGCAAAGTATCTTGCTAAGACCTACTCATATGGTGGGGGATGTGGACTAACACTATCCAAGCTAAGACCAAAGGGAGCCAGAGTAAATAATGCTGCTCATACTACTACTGGAGCTGTTAGTTTTATGGACCTGTTTTCAATGGTTACAGGGCTAATAGGTATGAGGGGTAGACGTGGTGCATTGATGCTAAATATGGACTGTGATCACCCAGATATAGAGGACTTTATAGATGTGAAAAACGACCTCTCAAAAGTAAACTTTGCAAATATTTCAGTAAATGTAAATGATGAATTTATGAAGGCTGTAGAAAATGATGAGGAATATACACTTTACTTCAAGGTAGAGTCTACAGGAGAAGAAATCATTAAAAAAATAAATGCAAGGGAACTCTTCCGTAAACTGGCTTTAAACAACTGGAATATGGCAGAGCCGGGAATTCTTTACAAGAATAGAATAGATTCATGGAATCTGATGAGCGAAGACCCAGACTTTGAATTTGCAGGAGTAAACCCATGTGCAGAGGAAACTCTTCCAGCCTTTGGATCTTGTAATCTTGCATCAATTAATCTAAGCGAATTTGTAAAAAATCCATTTACAGAAAATGCAAAATTCGACTTTGATGGATTTAGAGAAATGGTTAAAAATGGAGTTATTTATTTAAATGAAATTTTAGATGAAAATATGAGTCTTCATCCTTTGGTCCAACAAAGAGAAATGTCTAGAGACCTAAGACAAATCGGCCTTGGAATAATGGGTCTAGCAGATATGTTTATCAAACTTGGAGTAGCATATGGTAGCGATGAATCCTTAGAGTGGATCGATAGTATAGGACATGAGCTAGTGAATGAAGCATTGAGACAGTCAGCTCTTCTTGCAAAAGAAGAAGGCTACTTTCCAAATTACAAAGAGGAAGCTGTCTTAAAGTCTCCATATCTTCTTCAAAATGTAGACCAAGATGTCATAGAACTTATAAAAGAACATGGTCTAAGAAATAGCCAGCTTTTAACTATAGCACCTACGGGAAGTATCTCTACATTGATTGGTTGTTCTAATGGTGTTGAACCAATATTCCAGATATCATACACTAGAAAATCAGAGTCCCTTCACAATGTAGATACTTATTACAAGGTCTTCACACAGATAGTTAAAGACTATATTGATAAAAACAACTTAAATACTGAAGATCCACTTCCAGATTTCTTTGTGACTACTGCAAACCTAAATTACAAAGATAGGATAGATGTACAGTCAGTATGGCAAAACTACATTGATGCAAGTATTTCATCTACTGTAAATGTACCAAATGAATTTACTGTAGAAGATGTAGAAGAGCTATATATCTATGCATGGAAAAAAGGAATCAAAGGAATTACTATATATAGAGATGGATGTGCTAGGTCCGGAATTTTAATATCTGAAGATAGTTCAAAGAAAAGCAGATTAGACAAAATAGATGATCTCAAGCTAGAGCTAGACAAATTGGCAGCAGAACAATTAGTAGATGATCCAGATACCTGCCCTATGTGCGAGGGAAAACTGATGCATAGCGGTGGCTGTTCAGAATGTCAAGACTGCGGATATAGCCCTTGCTCATTCTAGCAATATAACTAGTATAAAATTAAGACAAGATAAATTATATCTTGGAGAACTTCCTTGATTTAAGAGTCATATAAATTAAAAGATATAGGGATGGTGGTAAGTTTATCATCCCTATATCTTTTTTATCTAAACATATTCTTTTATTTGTCCTAAAATTTAAGTTTTGCTGTCTAATATAAGCCCAGATTTTCTTATGAAATCATCTTCATATGAATATTCTAATTCACTTGGGTTTTCTTCCTTTATATCTATAAAACTAAGATAAAGTTTAACTATAAATTCTCTAAGTGGATTTAACAATCTATCTAAATCATCCTTTGAATCCTTAATAGAATCTTTAAACTTAATCTTATCTATTTCGAGCTCCTTCTCCCTTATCCTGTAGATACCTATCTTATCTAGATGGAGAGAGTATTCAATCAATATATCTTTTATCTTAGAGATGTTTTCTCCACCCATTCTCTTATCCAAGTTTTCCAGGGCCAGAACAGTTTTATTATATTTGTTTATAAGATTATTTATATTTTCAAAATTTATATCATTATCATTTTCCATTGCATCTACTGCGTTCTTTAGATTTCTTTCGTTCCTGTAAAAATTAATATATTCTTTTTTAAGCTTTTCAAGTTTTTCGTAAAACTGGTCTGAGGCCATCAAGTGATTTGCAGAAGAGTAGGCAACTTCATTTTTCACTGGCGCGACAGGCGTTACAGCATCGACACTAGATGCCTTTCCTACTACTATTCGATTTCTTTCGACAAAACTTGAATGTATTCTTTGAGCTCCTAAAGAATTACTAGTAGAAGAAACTTTTTTCATTTTTTTCACCTCTCTATATACTATATATAGGCTTAAAAGAGAAGTTTCAAACTATTATTTTCTTTTTGAGAAAAACACGCTAAATATTTTAAGAAATAAGCCGATAGTATATATAGGAAGGGAGCTGATATTTTGGATATAGCAGCACTATCAATGGGCCTTAGTCAAATCAAAATAGCTCAAGAGGCTAGTGTATCTGTAATGAAGATGGCCATGGATACGGCAAAGAATAGGTCATCTGATCTAACAAAGATGATGGAGAAATCAGTAAATCCAAGCCTAGGAAAAAATATTGATATAAAACTTTAGAAAGATAAGGATGA
>JARICQ010000117.1 GCA_029264075.1 Tissierellaceae bacterium
CATATAGGCAGAGGTTCCATGTCTGTGACAAATCGATAATAAGGCAGTTAAATATTTATAGGAAAATACGACAATTTATTTGATAAACACCGTAGATCAAATAATCTGAACCTTTTCTTGCTACAGGTACTGGAAAGACAGTAACTGCAGTTTCAGATGCTAAAAATTTTGGTAAAAGAACTTTGTTTATAGGACACACCAAGGAGCTCATATCACAAGCAAGAGATACCTTTGGTGATATCTGGAAGGACAAGCATATAGGAATGTATGTGGCAGAAGAAAAAGACAAGGATTCATATGTAGTATGTGCAAGTATACAGAGCATATCTAGAAATATTGATGAATTCAAAGAAGATGACTTTGGATATATAATAATAGATGAAGCTCATCATGCAGCAGCCAATACATATAAGGAAATACTATCTCATTTTAAGCCTAAATTCACCTTGGGACTAACTGCTACTCCTGATAGAACAGATGGACAAGATTTGCTTGATACATTTAAAAACATTGGTCACAAATTAGATTTAGAAACAGCAGTTAGTATAGGAGAACTAGTTCCTATAAGATGTATAAGGGTTAAGACAAATGTAGATATTTCAGATGTAAGAATAAATGGTATCAAGTATAATTATCAAGATCTAGAATCAAAATTATTTGTTCCTGAAAGAAATAAAGTGGTATTAGATACATATATTAATTTTGTGAAAAACAAAAAGACAGTAATATTTTGTGCATCAGTAAAACATGCGGATGATATAGCTGCTTCTTTTAAAGCTAATAATATCAAAGCCGAATCAGTTTCAGGAAGCATGGATAATAAAAAGCGCAAAAAAGTACTGAAAGATTATGAGTATGGAGATGTAAATGTTCTTTGTGCTTGTGACCTTCTCAATGAGGGGTGGGACAGTCCAAATACAGAAGTTCTTTTCATGGCAAGACCTACCATGTCAAAGACTCTTTATATGCAGCAATTAGGCAGAGGAATGAGAATCTCAGAAGGAAAGGAATATTTAATGGTCTTTGACTTTATAGATAATTCTAATTTGTTTAATGCGCCTTACTCGCTACATAGGATGTTTAATATAAGTGAATACAGACCAGGAGAATTTGTTTTGGCTCCAAAAAGCAAAAGAAAACTAGATAAGGATTTGATTTTTAAAGGTGAAAAGCCACAAGTATATTTGGATTTTCCTGTAGATATAAGAGATTATGAAATAATAGATCTCTTTAACTGGCAGGAAGAGGTCAAGGATATGATATCTACAATTGAGTTTGTTAGAATGGTAGATGTACAAAAAGAAACAATAGAAAGATATATTAGAGAGGATAAAATAAAAGCAGACTTAGAAATACCTATGGGAAGGACGGCAACCTTTAAGTACTTTAAAGAAGAAAATATAGAGAAATATGCAAAAGAATTTGGATGGGAGTTTATTACTCCCAAAAACATGAAAGATAAGTTCATGAGTTTTGTAGATAGGATGGACATGAGTTATTCCTACAAGCCAGTACTATTAAAGGCTATATTTGAAAATATAGATTCAAATAGAAGGGTTAAGATAGAAGACTTAGTTGATTATTTTATAGATTATTATGAAGATAGAAGGGCAAAAGGTCTTATAGTTGAAAAAAGAAGATGTCTATATCTGAGAGACTATAGTAGAAGCGAAGTAAAATCAAATATATTTTCAAATCCCTTTAAAAGATTTGAGGATATGAATTTCATGAAAAAATCTAGAGATATAGAGTTTGTAGAGGTCAATAGACACATCATGAAAAAGCTAAGTGAAGATGAAATCCAATGGATAATAAAACATAGTGATTTAAAGTTAAATGACTACTTTGGAGAATAAAAGAGCTATAAAATTTGTAGGAGGATATCAGATGAAAGATTCCAAAGAAAATTGCAAGCAAGTAAATATGACAGTAGATTACTACAATAAAAATGCAAGGCAATATAGCAAGGAAACCTTCTCGGTAGATTTTGAAGAAAAACAGAACATATTACTTAAATACCTAAATCTAGGAGATCATATCCTAGACTTAGGTTGTGGATCTGGTAGAGATAGCAAGGCATTTATCGAAAAAGGTTATAAAGTTACTGCTACAGATGGATCAATTGAATTATGTAAAATTGCAAGTAAAAATATTGGACAGGAAGTCATATGTGAAAAATTTAAAGATTTAAATGAAGAAAGTAAATATGATGCAGTATGGGCATGTGCTTCCTTGATTCATCTTCCACCAGATCAATTGAATAATCTAATGATCAATATTACAAAGGCATTAAAAGATGGAGGTTACATATATACTTCTTTTAAATTTGGAAATTTTGAGGGAGAGATAAAGGGAAGATACTTCCTATACTTCAAAGAAGATAGCTTTGAGATGTTTATTAGACAATTTAGAGATCTAGAGTTAGTTGAAGTCCAGATCACAGAAGATGTGAGGATTGGAAGAGAAGATCAAATATGGCTAAATGCAATAGTTAGGAAAAAATAATATTTTAACTATCACACCAAAGTAAATTACAACAAATGAGAGCTAGAGGACTATATAGAGATTAAAAAACAAGATAATATAAAATTACACCTAAATAAGGATTAAATTGAAAATAGAAAGTAGCAAGAAAAGCTATCTAAGAAAAAATAAAAGTTAAATATAGAGTATACAGAATAAACAAAGAGGTGAATATTGTGCCATTTAAAATCATAAGAAATGACATCACTAAGATGAAAACAGACGCCATAGTAAATGCTGCCAATGTAGAATTAAAAAAAGGTGGTGGAGTTTGTGGA
This sequence comes from Tissierellaceae bacterium, assembly GCA_029264075.1. Lineage (GTDB taxonomy): Bacteria > Bacillota > Clostridia > Tissierellales > Tissierellaceae > JARICQ01. Next base: position 2,802 of record JARICQ010000117.1, read on the forward strand.
GCTATCTTTAAGGCAGCTGGGGTAGAAGAACTCGAAAAAGAATGTAAGAGTATAGGTAAGTGCGATGTTGGACAAGCCGTGATAACAGATGGATACGGACTTCATGCCAAGTACATTATACATACAGTAGGTCCAATATGGAGAGGTGGAGGCCAGGGCGAAGACAAGCTGCTACACAGTGCCTATATGTCCTCTTTAAATCTTGCATTAGAAAACAATATAAAATCCATATCCTTTCCCTTGATATCTTCAGGAATTTATGGATATCCAAAGGATAAAGCTCTTAAAATTGCCATTTCAGCAATAGGAGAGTTTTTGTTAAAACATGATATGGATATATATCTACTTGTATATGGAAAAGACACCGTCTTGTTAAGTGAAAAATTATTTTCCAGAATTGAAAAATATATAGATGATAATTATATTGCAGAAAAGACAAGTAGACAATTGCAAAAGTATGAATTACAAGATGTTCTATATGAAGAGTCAATAGACCTTCAAGAAACACCACCAAGGAAAAAGAGAAGGCTGGAAGATGTCTTAAAAGGAGTAGAGGAAACATTTGCAGAGATGCTTCTTAG
>JARICQ010000140.1 GCA_029264075.1 Tissierellaceae bacterium
AATAATTTAATTGAAAATGCTATTACAAACAAGTACGATGTTATCATTGTACAGCCAAATAATGGTGAAGCACAAAGACCATATGTAGAAAAAGCTGTAGAAGCAGGGATAATAGCTATAACTACAAATGCTCGTATTGAGGGAATAGAAGGAGCGTCTTCAGTGGATGCAGACCCATATGTACAAGCAAAAGTAAATGCAGACCTAGCACTAGAACAAGTTCCAGAAGGAGCAAATGTAGTAGTACTGAATGGTCCTCCAGGAAACTTCCATGCAGACAAGAGAAGGGAAGCTTGGCAGGCAGAGTTCTTTGACAAAAGAGAAGATGTGACTATAGTAGGAGAAGAAATAGCTAATTGGAACAAGGATGAGGCTATGAACTATATGGAAACATGGGTACAAGCTAATGATGAAATACACGCTATAATAGCAATGAATGACAATATGGCAGCAGGTGGAATAGAAGTTATAAAAGACAGAGAAGGCTATGAAGATATACTTGCCTATGGAGTAGACGGAACTGCAGAAGCTGTACTTTTAATTAAAGAAGGAAAGATGACTTCAACATCTCTTCAAAGTGCATATGACCTAGCAGATGCACTACTTGAGACTAGCCACAAGCTCTTAACTGGGGAAGAAGAGCAGATAGATATGGATATAGATGCCCCACTTATAACTATTGACAATGTAGATGAATATATAGAAATGCATAAAAGAGCAGGAGCAATAAAATAATATTTCAAGAAATTGGTGCGTATTTTACGCACCAATTTTAAAAAAGGAGGAAAGCCATGAAAAATAAAGCTATATTTATGCAGGGAACAAATAAAATGGTATGGAAAGATGTAGAAGTTCCAAAATTAGACAAAAATGATGTACTCATAAAAATAAGATCAGTTGGAATATGTGGATCAGACCAGCACTACTATCAAGAGGGGAAGATTGGAGATTTTCTAGTAGAAGGAGACTTTATATTGGGGCATGAAGCAGCAGGAGAAGTAGTAGAAATAGGTAAGGATGTAAAAACTTTAAAGCCTGGAGATAGGGTAGCTCTTGAGCCAGGAGTTACTTGTGGTATATGTGAGTATTGTAAATCTGGTAAATATAATCTATGTGAAGAAGTAGAATTTTTTGCAACTCCTCCCTATGATGGAGTTTTTCAAAACTATGTTTCCCACCCTGAAGATATGTGCTTTAAGATTCCTGATGATATGACATATCTAGAAGGAGCTATGGTTGAACCCTTAGCTGTGGGTCTTCATGCAAATTCTCAAGGAAAAGTAGAACTTGGAGACACAGTAGTTATATTTGGAACGGGATGTATAGGACTATCTACTTTAGTTGCGAGCAAGGCACGTGGAGCATCAAATATCATAGTAGTGGATATGATGAAAAAAAGACTAGACAAGGCCCTTGAACTTGGAGCCAATCATGCAATAAACGCAAGAGAAAAGGATGCCATAGAGGAAATAATGAAAATTACAAATTCTAGAGGAGCAGATGTAGTCATAGAAACAGCAGGTGCAATTCCGACTGTACAAGAGAGTGTAGAACTAGTAAAAAGAGGTGGGACTATAGTCCTTGTTGGTATGGCTCCAAAAGATGAGATAGAATTTAATTTTGCAAAATTAATGGGAAAAGAAGCCCAGATCAAGACTGTATTTAGATATAGAAATCTTTATCCTATCGCAATCAACTCTATTTCAAATGGTTCTATTGACGTTGCCAGTATAGTAAGCCACGAATATGATTTTGAAGACACTCTTGAAGCTATGGAATATACAATAAAGAATCCAGATAAGGTAATTAAAACAGTAATCAATATGAAAGATTAGTTAGGAGCGTAAATATGTATTATATAGGAATAGATATAGGAACCTCATCAGTCAAGACTATCTTAATAGATGAAAAGGGCAATACAATTAAATCTGTAAGCAGGGAATATCCTATCTACTATCCTCAACCACTATTTGCAGAACAGAATCCAGATGACTGGTGGAGAGAGACTAAATCATCACTTATAGAGTTAGTTGCAGATATTGACCGAAAAAAAATAAGGGCTATGAGTATGAGTGGTCAAATGCATGGGCTTGTAGTGCTTGACAAGGATGACAATATAATTAGAAGAGCTATACTCTGGAATGATGGTAGAACAGAAGAAGAATGTAAATACCTAAATGAAGATGTTGGAAGAGACAAAATATCTAGCTATACTGGCAATATAGCTCTTACAGGATTTACTGGTCCAAAGCTAATTTGGATGAAAAAGCATGAAGTCGAAAATTTTAATAAAATAGCAAAAATAATGCTACCAAAAGATTATTTAGCCTACAAATTGAGTGGAGTTTTTGCAAGTGACTATTCAGATTCATCTGGGACCCTATATTTAGATGTGGAAAATAAAAAATGGTCAGAGGAAATGTTAGAGCTTATCGGAATAGATAAGGAAAAGCTTCCAAAACTATACAACAGCTATGATCCCATAGGATATATAAGACCAGAACTTGCAGAGGAACTAGATTTAGCCAGGGATGTGAAAATAGTCATAGGTGGAGGAGACCAGGCCGTGGCTGCAGTAGGTGGTGGAATAGTAGGAGATGGGGCGTGTTCTATTTCCCTTGGGACTTCTGGTGTTGTGTTTGCAAATACAGATGAATTTAGAGTAGATAATGAAAATAGACTCCACAGCTTTTGTAATGCAAATGGAAAGTTTCATTTAATGGGGGTTACTTTGGCAGCAGCGGCCTCCCTTAAATGGTGGGTTGAAGATATTGGATTCAGTAAAGACTATGACCTAATGATCAATGAGGCAGAAGAGGCCAGCATAGACAGTGAGCTTTATTTTCTTCCATATCTCATGGGTGAAAGAACACCCCACAACGATCCCTTTGCAAAGAGCTTGTTTATGGGAATGAATATGACTACAAAAAGAGGAGATATGACCAGGGCAGTACTTGAGGGAGTAGCATTTTCACTTAGGGATACATTTGAAATAATGAAGGATATGAATATAAAAATATCTGAAATCACAATAAATGGTGGTGGAGCTAGAAATGAGTTTTGGTGTCAGATAATAGCAGATGTATTGAATGTAAAAGTGAATAAGGTAAACTCAAATGATGGGCCAGCTTACGGGGCAGCTATACTAGCGGCTGTAGGAGACGGACTTTTTTCTACAGTAGATGAAGCTTGTGCTAGCTTTGTTAAAACTACAAAGGCTATTAGCCCAAATAAAGATAATATTGATAGATACAATCAAAAGTATCAGGCATACAAGGCTATATATCCAAAGATAAAATAGCAAGAATCACCTTTAAAGTCTTTAATTTAAAGGTGATTTCTATTTGAAATGAATAGTAAATCGCAAAAGATAAATTTTAGCTTGTTTTATCCATATGAATACAATATAATGTTAAAAGTAATTATTAAAGAGAAATTGATTTAAATGGGGGTAGTTAAAAATATGGCATTTTTTGATAAAATAAGAAATTACCTTGTTATACAAAAAGATCAGTATAGCGAAGGTGTCATCAGTATAAGTGAAAGGGGAAAGTATTCTATACTGATGTTTTACGCAATACTTATAACAGCTTCAGCATTTTTCTTCAATAGCCCAAGTGAAATAATAGAAGGAATGAAGGCTATAGTAGTAGCACCAAGTATACTAGTTACTGACTATATAGGGCTGGCAAATCTAGGAACTGCTTTTTTCAACAGTGGACTCCTTATGATAATAGCAATGATAATTGTCAAGATAAATGACGTACATATAAGTGGGCCAGTAGTTGCATCAATATTTACTGTTGTAGCCTTTGGTTTTTTTGGCAAAAATATATACAATATATGGGCAATACTGCTTGGCGCATATCTATACTCTTTGACTCAAGTAGACAACTTTAGCAGATACCTAGTACTAGCCTTCTTTGGTACATCCCTAGCTCCAATAGTTAGTCAGATAAGCTTTGGATTTGGGCTTGATCCGTTGATAGGGATTGTATTAGGAAATCTGGCAGGAGTCCTAGCTGGAATCGTAATGATCCCACTGGCAAATCATTTTGTTGGCTTTCATCAGGGTTTCAACCTTTACAATATGGGATTTACAGCAGGCATCATAGCTACATTGTTTATGGCTGTATTTAGATCATTTGGACTTGAAAATCAAAATCCAAATATCTTGTCAGAAGGAAACAATATGGTCCTAAGCATATATTTTTTCGCGTTTTTTCTTTCAATGATTATAATTGGATTTATCCTAAACAACAGTACATTTAGTGGCTACGCAAGACTACTTGTAAGCTCTGGTAGATTGATATCTGACTTTGTAACCTTGAATGGATTTGGACTCAGTTTGATTAATATGGGTATAATAGGAAGTGTGGCTATTATCTATGTTCTACTAGTTGGTGGAGAGCTTAGCGGAGTAGTAGTAGGTGGAGTAATGACAGTAGCAGGCTTTGGAGCCTTTGGTAAGCATATAAAAAATATCCTTCCAATAATGATTGGGGTATATATATCATCCTTATTTAAAATATGGGATACAAATTCAGTGAGCTATTTGATAGCTGCCCTATTTGGCACTTCGCTCGCCCCTATTTCTGGTATGTTTGGCTGGAAATTTGGGATATTGGCAGGCTTTGTACACAGCTCTGTAGTAATGAATGTAGGATATTTACATGGAGGAATGAACTTATATAATAATGGCTTTTCTTGTGGTATAGTAGCAGGAGTTATAGTACCACTTATAGCAAGCTTTAGAAAGGAATAGATAAATGAAATTTAAAAGAGAGAAACTAATCAAGATAATGAATGAACTCTTACATTTTTGCTTGTCAATAGATATGAAGGACCTTGATATAAAGATTAGCTCTTATCCTAAGAGAGGAGAAGTTACAGTATCAGGCTATTCATATAATCCGCCCCTAAAAAGACTCAAAGAGCTAGAACATATATTAAATGCTCCTAGGCAGGAGGAATTAGAAGAGTATTACTGGTCCCTACTAGGAGACGGTCACGGAATGCAAGAACTTGAAATGGTAGGAACCCTAGTTGACAATGGAAAAATAACATATGAAGATGAGATCCTTACAATTTATGTCTGTAGAAGAGAAGACTAAAATAGCTTTCTAGTGCCTTTGCACTAGAAAGCTATTTTTTATGCCAAATAAATATGATATAATCTCCTTATAGATCAAACTAAAATCGGAGGTATGAAGATGAAATCCTTACTAGCAGAAGTAAATATTAGCGAGGGAAAAGATTTAAAGAAGATTGATGATATAAAAGATGCCCTAATAGAGGGTGGAGATTTGGAACTAGTTGATTTAAATGTAGACAAGGACCACAATAGAAGCGTCTTCACCTATAGGGGAGAGCCTGAGGCAGTCTTAGAAGGAACTAAAAGACTTGCAAAACGAGCTATAGAATTAATAGATATGACCCTACACAAGGGCAGCCATCCTAGAATGGGAGCAGTTGATGTAGTGCCCTTTATTCCTGATAGGGATGTGAGTGGAGAAGAGGCTGTAGAGATATCAAGAAGATTTGGGGAGTATCTTGGAAGCCTTGGAGTCCCTGTCTACTACTATGAAGATGCAGCCCTCAGTGAAGGCAGAAAGTCGCTTGTCAAGATAAGAAAAGGAGAGTATGAGGCCCTAGAAGAAAAAATGAAGGATGAAGATTTCCGTCCAGATGCCGGACCATTTAAATTTAATCCAAAGAGTGGTGCAACAGTCACAGGATCAAGATTTGCCCTTCTCGCATACAATATAAATATAGATACTGACGACTTAGAGATAGGAAAGAAAATAGTAAGGGCAGTACGAGGCTCTTCTGGCGGATATGCTGCTGTAAGAGCAATTGCTCTTGATATTCCAGACAAGGGCCAGGTTCAAATTTCAATGAACCTAGTGAATTATGAAAAGACGCCTATTCATAGGGTCTATGAAACCATCAAGTCTGAACTCACAAGATACAATGTAAATATAGTGGATACAGAACTTGTAGGACCAGTACCCCTCAAGGCCATAGAAGAGATCATGAAGTTTTATATAAGGCTTAACGATGACTTTTCCATAGACCAAGTTTATTGAAGAAAAGACATTATAGGAATGATTAAATGAAAAGTACAATCAAGATATCAGTTAGGAATCTAGTTGAATTTGTAATGAGAAGCGGAGATATAGACAATACTTTCAGGTCTATGAATAGTGCTATAGAGGGAACCAAGGCCCACTCTAAGGTACAAAAATCATATGGAAGAGGATATAGGTCGGAAGTCACACTAAGGCATAGGGTTGAATATGAGGATTTCAATATAGAGGTCCAAGGTAGGGCAGATGGAATATTTGAAGATGCAGAAGAGACAATAATAGATGAAATAAAGAGCACGACCAGGGATTTAAGTGAAATAGATGAAAACTTCAACCCCATGCACTGGGCACAGGCAAAGTGCTATGCCTATATTTACTGCCTAGATGAAGCTTTAGAGGAGATCTCTGTACAAATTACATATTTCCATATAGAAAGTGAAGAGAAAAAGATCATTAAAAGAGAGTATGGTCTAGAAGAATTAAAAGAGTATTTTTTCAATCTAATAGATAAGTATATAGAGTGGTCAAAGATTACCTTTTACTGGGGAGAAGAAAGAGATAAATCAATAAAGACAACGGATTTTCCCTTTGAGGACTATAGGAAAGGTCAAAGAGAGCTTGCAGTAGCTACATATAAGACAATAGAAGAAGGGAAAAAACTCTATGCCCAGGCTCCAACGGGAATAGGAAAGACCATGTCTACACTTTTTCCAGCCCTAAAGGCAGTGGGAGAAAAGCAAGCAGGTAAGATCTTTTATTTGACTGCAAAAACTATTACAAGAGAAGTCCCAATAGCCAGTATGAGCTTGCTAGAGAAAAATGGGCTCAAGGCAAAGACAATTGTCATCACAGCCAAGGACAAGATCTGTTTAAACCAGGAGACAAAATGCAATCCTAGGGACTGCTCCTATGCAAAGGGACATTTTGACAGAGTAAATGAAGCAATCATAGATATCTTTGAAAATGAAAACCTGATCACTAGAGAAGTAGCCATCAAATATTCCAAAAAACACCATGTATGTCCCTTTGAATTTGTATTGGATGTGAGCCTGCTGGTAGATGTGATAATAGCTGACTACAATTATGTATTTGATCCCCAAGTATATCTAAAGAGATTCTTTGAAGGGATAAGAGAAGACTATGTTTTTTTAGTTGATGAAGCACACAATCTAGTAGATAGATCGAGAGAGATGTTTTCAGCAGAAATAGATACGGATAATTTTTCACAAGCGATAGCCATATTTTCTGAAAAGTATAAGAAGCTCCAGAAAAGCTTGGTCAAATGTAAAAATACAATGG
>JARICQ010000158.1 GCA_029264075.1 Tissierellaceae bacterium
TATCTACAAATGCCTTTGTAACAGTCATCTCATTTTGAGTCAGGGTACCAGTCTTGTCTGAACATATAACTGTGGTTGAACCTAGGGTCTCAACGGCTAAGAGTTTCTTAACTATTGCGTGGCGCTTGACCATCTTGTTCATTCCAAGGGCAAGTACTATGGTTACAATGGCTGGAAGTCCTTCAGGTATAGCAGCAACTGCAAGTGATATAGCCACCATAAACATTTCAAGTACTTCCCTACCTTGAAGAAGCCCAATTCCAAACACTGCAATACATATGAATATTGTAGCTGTACCAAGGACCTTACCCAGTTGATTTAATTGCTTTTGAAGGGGTGTAAGTTCATCTTCAAAAGTTTGAATCATAGTAGCGATCTTACCTATTTCAGTTGAATGCCCTGTCCCAACTACTAGACCTTGTCCTCTACCATAGGTAACGGCAGTACTCATATAGGCCATGTTGACCCTATCGCCAATAGATGCATCTTCATCAAAGCTTGCATTGCTATCTTTTTCTACTGGGACGGATTCTCCAGTCAGAGACGCTTCTTCAACCTTTAAATTGGAGCTTTCTATAATCCTCAAATCAGCAGGTATTATATCTCCAGCATCCAGTAGAACTATGTCTCCAGGAACTAATTCGGCTGAAGGAATCTCAATTACATTTCCATCCCTTCTTACCTTTGCATTGGGAGAACTCATTTTTTTGAGGGCCTCCAATGCCTTTTCAGCCTTTCCCTCCTGATAGAGTCCCAGGAAGGCATTTACTATGACTATTGCTATGATGACAATAGCATCTTTTCCTTCTCCTACTGCAGCCGATACAATTGCCGCAACTATAAGTATAAGTACTAGAAAATCTGTAAATTGTTCTAACAATTTCTTGAAAAAACTTTTTTGTTTTTCTTCTTTTAATTCATTTGGGCCATATTTTTCTAAATTTTTTCTTGCAGCTTCATTACTGAGCCCACTTTCAAAGTCAACATCTAAACTAGATAGTGACTCCTCCTTACTTTTTTTATACCATTCACTCAAGATTATCCCACCTTTCTTTTCATATATATTATCATACCCTTTTTAATAGAAAAAACCAAACAAAAAAACCTTTGTCTTAGAATAAACTAAAACAAAGGTCTTGCTTCCTAATATTTAGGTAGTTAGCCGGGATTATCCGTATTGACGACTAACTAATTTTAAGCTACTCCCCTTCGATGGATAGATTATATACTATTCATATCCTATATTCAATATATAATCACAAATTTATTTGACTTTATTTTAACTATATAAGATAATCTAGATGAGGATAAATATTATCCTAGAGGAATAGGAGTGAGTGATTTGGATAACAAAATAATTGTAATAGATGACGAAAAAGCAATAGTAGATATAATCAAGTTCAACCTTGAAAAGGAAGGTTACGATGTAATCACGGCCTTTGATGGTGAAGAAGGACTTAAGAAGATAAAAGAAGAAGACCCTGATATGGCAATATTGGATGTGATGATGCCTAAGAAAGATGGATTTCAAGTACTAAAAGAGCTAAGGCTAGACCATGACCTGCCAGTTATCATGCTTACAGCCAAAGAAGAAGAAGTAGACAAGGTACTAGGACTTGAACTTGGGGCAGATGATTATATAACCAAGCCTTTTAGTATGAGAGAACTTATGGCAAGGGTAAAGGCAAATCTAAGGAGAGTAGACTTTTTAAACAATGGAAACCATCAAAATGCTAGCGTTAAAATAAGCTCAGATGGCCTAGAGATTGATTTAAATAAATATGAAGTAAAAAAAGACGGGGAAGTAGTAGACCTTACAATTAGAGAATTTGAACTCTTGAAATTCTTATCTGCAAGCAGCAACCAAGTATTTACAAGAGAGCACCTACTAGAAGAAGTTTGGGGCTATGAATACTATGGAGATATAAGAACAGTAGATGTTACCGTTAGAAGACTCAGGGAAAAGATAGAAGATAAAGACGGAGAATTCAAGTATATACTTACAAAAAGAGGAGTTGGGTATTACTTCAGGAGGGTTTAACTATGTTTGCAAGTATAAAATGGAAGTTCATAGTAGTATACTTTCTACTAGTCTTTATTGCCATGGTAATTGTAGGAGTTTTCATAGTTCAGCGACTTGAGACCCAGCAGATAGAAAATGTAATGACCAATATGGAAAAAGATATAGAAGCTATAGTCCAATCCTCATCCGATGTATCTGAAGATGATTGGAGCGAGATACAAGGAGGAATACAGAGGACTCTAAATGATTGGAGGCTTGGAAGTAAAGGTATACTATATGTTATACATAATGAAGAGATACCAACTATCATAGCATCTACTTCTAGGCAAAATGATTTAATAGGGTCAAATGCCTTTTCCTACAAGACACTAGACCCTACACTTATACTCAAGGCCTATGGAGGGGAAAAGGCAACAGATACAAGTGTAGAGCAAAATGAAGATACAAATATAGCCCACCTTGCCTATCCAGTCCTTACAGAATTTGGCCAGGTAAAGGGTTTGTTTTACATGACATCAGATCTTCAAGATGCATACAATACCGTAAATGCATCAAAGAGAATATTTACAAATGCTACACTAATAGCGCTTTCCATCACGGTATTGATAGGCTATGTGATTGCTTCAAGCATTACAGAGCCTATAAGGGATGTAACCAAAAAGGCTGAAGAGATGGCAAGGGGAAATCTAGACCAATATGTAGAAGTCAAGTCAGATGATGAAATAGGCCAGCTTGCCAGCATGTTTAACTATTTAAACTTTAGATTAAATGAAACCCTCCAACAGATGGATCTTGAAAAGAGCAAGCTAGACACCATATTTAATTATATGGCAGAAGGTGTAATAGCAGTAGATAGAAGTGGAAACATAATTCATGCAAATCCAATAGCTTCTGATATACTGGATATTGACTTTAGAAATGAAATGGACCTTAAAAGAAATGTAGATGACAAGTTTTATCTGGAATCTATAGATTTAAACCATATAGACTACAATGATGAAAAGACCTTGGAGGGAGAAAAAACATTAGATAGGGGATCAGAAGTATACAAGATGAAATACGCCCCCTACAAAAATGAAAAAAACAATATAGGTGGACTTATTATAGTAATACAAGATATTACAAAAGAGCACAAGTTGGACAATATGAGAAAAGAATTTGTAGCCAATGTAAGTCACGAATTAAAGACCCCCATCACTACCATCAAATCATACACGGAGACGCTGATAGATGGGGATGTAGATGAAAAGACTAGCCACTCATTTTTAAATGTAATAGAAAATGAATGCGATAGGATGGGAAGGCTTGTAAGAGACTTGCTCCAGCTTTCGAACTTTGATTACAAGAGTACAAATTGGGAGAAAAAAGAAGTCTCTATAGAGTCCCTCTTAGACGATATACTCTTAAAACTTGACCTTACATTTAAGGAAAACTCCCATAAGCTTGTATTAGATATTGAAGAAAAGATGCCAAATATAAATATAGATAGGGACGGCATGGAACAAGTACTTTTGAATATCATATATAACTCAGTAAAATACACTCAAGAAGGTGGAGAAATAAAGATAAAGGCAAACATTGTTGAAGACCATGTAAATATAGAAATATCAGATAATGGTATAGGCATACCAGAAGAAGACCAGGAGAGGATATTTGAAAGGTTTTACAGGGTTGAAAAGGGTAGGAGTAGAGAAATGGGAGGAACAGGGCTAGGTCTATCTATAGCAAAGCAAATTGTAGAATCCCATGGAGGAGAAATAAGCTTGAGGAGTAAATTTGGTCAAGGTACATCAATAAAAATAAGCCTGCCCTATCTAAGTGTCATTTAATCTTAACCGCTTTGTAACACAACTGTAACAATTCTATCGTATAATAAGGTAAGGATAAATGCATGTTGAGAGGAGGTAAAGAAATGTGGAAAAGGATACTAATTGGTTTTTTTCTCTGTGCGTCAATATTGACTTTTAGTACAGTAAGCAATGCTTCAGGAGGAACTACACCAAATACTGAAATAAAAAGCGGAGTTAATATAGATAAGAGCAAATATGAAGTCTTAAACCCTGAAAAAAGAGCTTACACATCTAAGGACAGGGTTACTTTCGTAAACGGCAAGGCACCATCAGGCACAAAAATAACTATAAAAGTATATGGAACTACTGATTTAACCAGAAAGAATTTTGACCTTCACACCCTACCAAAGGCAGACGATTATATAGAATCATATACTGATCAAGTAATATCTGGAAACATGGGATTTTTTGACAAGCAGCTTAGGCTTGTAAGCGGAATAAATAAAATAATATTGAATTTTAATGTCGAAGGAGTCCCCAATGTGGAGATAATAGTATTTGTTCAAAGCAGTATGACAAAAAATGCTGAACAAGTAAGATTAAGCGATATCCTCAATATTACAAAATAAAACTTACTAGGATATTGGAGTGGTTTAGATGAAAGAAAAACTTAAGACACTACTGCTAATATCTCTAGTAGGTATTAGCTTGTTTTTTACCAAAAGATTCTGGATAGATTTTCCAAATATCTTTAGTGGAATATTTGAAAGTGACAAGGCCTACAGTACAACCTATCTCTTGTCTGATATGATATCTCCAAACAAGTATCTTTTAAATTTTGGAGACAACTATCACACCCTTCTAAACAATGACTACAAGAATGGTCTCTGGTCAGATGCAAAGGAGATCATAGCAGAAGGTCTTACTAGTAGGAATATTGAGATTACAAAATTAGATGATGAAGAATATCAAGGATATAATGATAGGAAATCTGTAGTTTTTTATTTTCCTGAAAAAGTCAATACAAATATATTGTCCAATGTTTTGAATATAGAAAGTCCAAACGATCTAGGAGATAGTATTTCAGAGATTAGCAGCATATATATCAATCTTGGCTGGGGAGATCCCTTCTATATATTTTCCAATGAAGATCTTCACTTCAAGGTATATAAGAGCGGACTAGAAACAGAAGAATTAAGTTCCAAGATATCAGATATAAAAGAAGAGAAAAACTACAATTACTATGATTCTATGGAAAAAAGATTTGGCATAAAAAACAATATATTTATACCCTATGAAATGAACAATCCAATTCCAAGAGTCTTCGTTGAAAACAAGATAATAAGTTTTAGCGAAGAAGATAAAAAAGAGTTGGTAGAAAGGTTCTTTGACAAGGATATAGACTATATAAGAGAAATAGTAGAGAGTAATGGGTCTACTATATATGTTTATAATCAAGAAGTACTGAAATTAGACATCAATGGAACACTGGAATACTTTAATAGCTTGGAGAAAACTACAAAAAAGAGAAATCTATATGAAAGCATGAATGCAGCAACGGACTTTATATCTCAAAACACAGACTTGATTGAGACCATGTATTTAAAAGAAATAGAAGAAATTGAAATAGATGATAGCCATGGATATAGATTTACATTTGGATATAGGGTTGGAGGCATCCCAGTTATTCTAGGGAACGAAGAGATTGATGATTTTATAGAAATGGAAGTCTTCAATACCGAAGTCAGGTCTTACAAGCATCATATAAGAAGGTATATGTACAATCAATCAGAGGAGATTAGCTTTGAAAAGAAAATCTTATCTTCCTTTAAGGTAATTGATATGAA
>JARICQ010000165.1 GCA_029264075.1 Tissierellaceae bacterium
TACCTAAAAAATACTTTAAAATTCTTTTTACTTTCTCAATAGAAATAAAGACAAAAAAAGACCCAAGGTTTCCCCAGGGCCATTAATATAATCTATTTACTTTTCTTTGCCTTTGGATCTGCTATGATCTCGTATGCTCCCATAGCAGAAATCGCTACTATAATAGCATTTATAACTGTTAGCAATATATTTTCTACACCTGCACCACTTCCAGCAAATACGAATGTGAGCACAAGGGATATTGCTAAAGTGTATAGCCTAACAATTGCATCAGAAAACTTGTTTGTGATGATTTGCTTTGTAAACTGGACTATGATCCCTACTGCTGCCACCAAACCAGCAAATGTTGCTAATATTTCTAATGTCATAAATTCATTCATTATATATATTCCTCCTTTAATTTAATGCCTATAGCATTATTCATAGCCCTATTCTCTGTAGGACTATTCAATACACCGTTCTTATCCTCCATCCTAACAGTTCCACCACCGTCACCAGCAATCGCATACTTGCATCCTAGGTCTTTCATCAGGATAGCTTGATCCATAGTCGTCGCACCTTTTTTACCTTGTTGTCTGCCATCTATGGTTACTAGGAAGAAATGAGTATCGTTCATCCCGATACCTGATCTAGGTTGCCTAGAATTGATTATACTAGATTCCATCTTGCCCTTGTCTATCTTTATCTTGCCATCTACAACCAAGCTAGGAGACCCTCCAAGCATATCCTTTAGATTAGGACTGTACTTATACCAGTCAAACTCATAGGAGCCATCCTTATCAATCATCAGCCCGAACTTGCTATAAACTCCAGCTTGAACTTGTTTACCCTGATCTATTAGTAGATTTAGTGAATGAGACTTGCCTTTATTGTTCCACCAAAGTCCACCGTTTATGATGAAATCCGATTCACTCCTGATACGCATACTAGACAATAGCTCTCTATTAGATTTTGTGTTGGCAGTTATGATGTCTATTTTTTCTATAGCATCTCTTTTTATTTTCACTACAGTAGTTTGATTATTGTAGTCAAGTACTTCTACTGCTTTATTATTCTTTTTTTTTACTACTTGGTCCAATAGTATAAATAATTCTCCCCTGGTTAAACTATCATCAAATCTTTTTTCGTGTATCTTTATCCCAAAATTGTTTAGATTGTTATAAGCATCCTCGGCAAAATGCTTTTTAGGAGCATTTAAAGCCTTATTCAATGCATCAAAAGATTTAGCACCAAAGATACCATCTGCGACCAAGCCATTCGCCCTTTGAAAGCTTTTTATAGCCTCGATAGTATTATTACCTGCTATGCCATCAATAATTCCTACATCAAAGCCTAGTGCTTTGAAATTAGATTGTAGCTCTCTAACATGATTTCCTTTATCATTTAATCGAATAGTCATATCAATTACCCCTTTGGCCTCGTCAATTAATAGTTTTTTGTTTATTCCAGTTCCAGGACAAGTTTTCCCTGATCTCTCTCGGTGAAATATTATCTTGCTTTCTCCAAGCCTATCAACAAAATATTTAGCAATAGCTAACAAGGTCTCCTTTTGCTTACCATATAAGCTATCGTTCCCAATATCAAAATTTCCTATATTCTCAACCATGAAAGCTCCTACATTATATCCAGTCATAGAAGCTGGATTCCTTCCAAAGTTTCTTCCAGTTACAATCTTACCATCGGGAAATATAGAGATATGCTGGGCTATATCCGACCAACCATTCGTATTTACATGATAGTTTCTCATACTTCTTTGTAGTTGCATATGATTAGATCCGTTGAAATCTTTATGACTAGGCTTCCATGTATGATGAATATGAAATTCTCTGTATCTATACTTGTCTAGCTCTTTTAAAAGATTATCTAATGTTATTATTTTCATTTTATCACCCCGCTCCTTCTAACTTGTCTATAATCTGCCTTAACAATACTAAAACTTCATCGCAATCGTTGCCCTCTTGCAATACCCTCAGAAGCTCGTCTACCTTCTGCTTGATCATTAGAGCATTGCTATCGTGAAGCTCAAACTTCTCATTCACTTCTTCTAGCTCTCTCAAAACTATCTCTGAATGTTTGTGATTTGTATCTGTTATTTCTGTATTCTTTGCAATAGCTATAGCATTGTTTTCCATAGCACTAGAAAACCTATTCCATACCTCTATAAACTCTTTTGAGTATTCCAGGAGTTTAGGGATATATTTTGTGAATATGTTTCCTATTTTAAAAACTGTATATACGGCAGCGACTGCCACCATAGTGGTGAAGCCCTTGTCAATTAACTCTGATATATTGAACTCCATGTAGCACCTCCTAAAATAAAAATAACACCCTTTAAGGTGTTATATCTTTCTATTCCGTTACCCTGATAATACTTGCTAAGTTAACATACCGCTTAATTCTTCGTACTCTGTTAAAGTTATTCTGCCTCTCAATAAGAATACATCTAGCATTTCAATCATTTTTTCTTTAGTTTCGTATAGTTTGCCTTCAATTACTTTTTTGCAATATTCATAAGTCATTTCTATAACCCCATTTCTATTTTTGATAGTCTAAAGTCTATATCTAAATCATGTAATATTTTTTTATCTTCTTCTGATGTATCAAACTCTTCACCTTCTTCAAGTTGAAAATCGTTTAAATTGGATATATTTGGAAACTGCCAAACAGGGTTGCCCTCTACATATCCAGTTATAGTGTTATCTTTTTTAACTATTTCATCCGCTTGATAGGGTTTACTTAGTACATATAAAACCTTACAACCTTCTTTTTTAACGAGCTTACTATTCACATTAAAACCTCCTTAAGTTTCATACGGGACCAATACTTCACTTGCATTCCCAGTAAGGGCGGGTGAATTTTCTGCCACCCAATTTTGATAGTCTTCCGTTGGGTAATCAGTAAGATTCCCTCCTTCACCCGTGACGCGTATATCAACTTCGTAGAATTGAGTATTTGTACCTATCCAAATGGCGATTTTGTTATCAATAAAATAAAGCCTAATTTCTGGTTTATAATCAGAATATGACAGAGCTGACAGAGAGTCAATAATGAACGTATCTGTTTCTGGGGAAAGCCTTATCCTAAGTAGCCCGCCAAATAATAGCCTAATATTTGAAGAGAATCCCGTAAAGCTTATTATGAAATCTTTATAAGGAATGTGTCTAAAGTTTGTTTTTATCAAAAAACCATCTGTCCCGACATTCTTTGATATCCGAATAGAGTGTTGAGGCCCAAAGCTTGACTCATGTTCACTTAAATCTGTTTTGATTTCATTAGCTAAGCTCGATACTTGATTGAGATCTGTTACTACTTGAGCTGGCACTTGAGCTTCTATTTGTTCAACCTGCCCTATAAGACTTTCTGTTGCATCTATCAACTGCGTCAATACTGGGAACTCATTTGTAGACTCAATAGTGCTATCATCTATTAAAGATTTCCTTACATAAAACTCAAACGTAGTAGAAGTTAAGACCATACCTTGCTCAATTACCCTTAATTCAGAAACAACTTTCCCTGGAGAGGCTATAGTATTAGTATTTAGAATGCATTGTACTTGCCCTTTAT
>JARICQ010000060.1 GCA_029264075.1 Tissierellaceae bacterium
GATACTTATTACTATGCTAGACTGCTTTCAGATAATTCTATATTTAGGATATCTCGTCAAGGAGACACTATATTTTCTCATTTTAGAAATATACTGCCTTCTATATTTTTGATCGTATTTTTAATACTATCTATATCATTTTTTACCTCCTACATACTTACAAAGAATATTATAGAGCCAGTTGAAAGTCTTGTTAGCGATATAGAAGGTTTTATAGTGAATAAAGACTTAGATGAACTTGTTATCTATGATGAAATCATGCCCTTTATAAAAAAAGTTGAAAGGCAAGAAAAACAAATAAATCGAAATATTCAAAGCCTAGAAGAAGATGCTGCCTTAATGGATGTAATAGCTTCTAGCATGGAAGAGGGACTTATACTCTTAGATAAAAACAAAAAGATATTATCTACAAATGATAGCGTCCTTAAACTCTTAGAGGGCGATAAAAAAAATTCATATTATGGTGAAGATTTCATCAAACTATCTAGAGATATTAAATTATATGAAGCTTTAGACAGGTCTATACATACTAATTCCAGTGAAAAAATAACATTGATTCAAGGAGAAAAATACTTGAATATATATATAAATCCCGTCCTACTCAATAGCAAATTGTTGGGGATTGTTATACTAGCAGTTGATTTCACCAAGAGATATAGGCTAGACCAGATGAGAAGGGAATTTTCTGCCAATGTGTCTCATGAACTAAAAACGCCCCTAACCTCTATCAATGGCTATGCAGAAATGATAGAAAATGGTATGGCAAAAGAAGAAGATATTAAAAAATTTGCATCTACTATTCGGGCAGAGGGGTCTAGGCTCCTAGATCTAATCGATTCTATAATCAAACTATCTAAAATTGAAGAAGAAGATTATAAGGAGAACTTTAAACTTATAGATCTTTATAAGACTGCAGAGAATATTATCGAAAATTTAAGTTTTATTGCAGGAGAAAAGAATATAAGTCTAAACTTATCTGGAGAATCTTCATTTATCTATGGAAATAAAAGTATGATAGAGGAGGTTATATACAATCTTTTAGATAATGGAATAAGATATACTCCATTTGGGGGTAGTGTAGCTTTGGAGCTAGAAAGTCAGCAAGGATGGATTTTGATCAAGGTCACAGATACAGGGATAGGTATTCCAGACTTAGAGCAAAGCAGGGTTTTTGAAAGATTTTATACTGTAGATAAGAGTAGATCAAAACAGAGCCAAAGCTCAGGCCTAGGACTCTCAATTGTCAAGCATATTGTGGAAAGACATGCTGGAAAGATCCAGATTTCAAGTGAAATCAATAAGGGTACAGAAATCATAGTAAAAATAAAAGAAGCTGGATTCTAGCATCTGATTGAAAAACATTTATTAAGGGTAAATATATCATGCAAGTTCGATTAGAAATTAATTATATAAGGTAAATGTGAAGGTTTAATTATTTGCTTGGCTAGAGGAAATCAAGGGAGATTTCTAGGAGGTTTTTATAATGCTAAGTAGGGATAAGACAGTAAATTTAGGAATAAAAAACTCAAATTTAAACAACTATCTTTTAGTATTGATTATGGTGGATTATATACTCACTTATTTTGGAATAAACTATTTAGGTGCAATAGTTGAAGGAAACCCACTATTGGTTGATTTTTTCAATCTGCCTTTTATCTATTCTTTTTTTCTTAGACTACTACATGCTTCAATAATAGTACTTATTTGTGAGTATCTACTTTCTTTGGAATATAAGTACTATGATTTATTTATGAAGTTTGCTATTGGCGTTAATGTGCTTGTTATGTTAGTTCATATAAGATGGATTTATATATTTATATATAGGCTTACAGCTAATGTTTTTGCTTAGGAGATTTTTAAAATAAATAAGTGAAAAAACTTAATAGAGTAGCAAGAAGGCAAAGTTTTCGGTGGTTGTATTACCGAAAATCTTGCCTTTTTTTATTTTGATATTATATACAAAAACATTTCCATATGCTATCATTATATAGTTACATAATAAGCTTACAGATAATTTGTAGGAGGTAAGGGATGAAATTTTGGAAGGATAGAGAATTTTTAAAATCAATGATGTCAATAGCCATACCTATTGCACTGCAAAACCTGGTGTCATCTTCACTGAACATGGTAGATACCTTGATGATTAGTAGTCTAGGAAAAGCGAGTATCTCTGCTGTTGGCCTAGCCAATCAGGTATTCTTTTTTTACATATTGATTTCATTTGGTATAAATAGTGGGTCTTCCATATTTATATCCCAGTATTGGGGTAGGGAGGACATCAAGAGTATTAGAAAAGTTTTGGGACTAGCCCTATCAATAAGTGCCTTCACTGGAATCATATTTACTATAGCTGGATTTTTCTTTCCAGAATTTATCATGGATATATTTATAAAGGATTTACAGGTTATTAAACTGGGATCAGATTACTTGAGAATAGTATCCCTGTCCTATTTAATTACAGCCATAAGCTTTGCATACAATGTTGCACTTAGGAGTACTGGAAGGACAATTGTACCACTTCAAGTGTCTATAATATCATTTGTTGTCAATACATCTTTAAATTATATTTTTATATTTGGTAAACTAGGTTTTTCACCAATGGG
>JARICQ010000067.1 GCA_029264075.1 Tissierellaceae bacterium
TAAGCATGAATACACTCAAGCACCATAAAACAAATCAGATAATCACCCTTAGGGACAATCCTATAAAAGTTCCAGCACAAATGATTCAGAGAGAAGAACAGTTTAGAGGTGTTTGGGTATCTACTGTATATAATTTAGATTTTCCAAGCAAAAAAGGGATATCTGAAGATGCTTACAAAAAAGAGTACATAAAACTTTTAGATGAGCTAGAGAACTTGAATATGAATTCTGTTATATTTCAGGTTAGACCAAAGCTTGATACTTTTTATAAGTCAGAGATAAATCCGTGGTCTGAATATCTCAGTGGCGAGCAAGGCAAGAGCCCGAACTGGGATCCTATGGAATGGATGGTAGAAGAAACCCACAAGAGAGGGATGGAGTTTCACGCCTGGTTTAATCCCTATAGAGTTACAACGGCAAAAGACAATACAAAATCCATACAAGCACAATTAAATGAATTGAGTGAAAAGAACTGGGCAAGGAATAATCCACAATATGTATACAGATTTGCTGGAAGACTATATTTGAATCCTGGTGAGCCAGCAGTTATAGAACATATAAATAGAAGTGTAATGGAAGTTGTAGAAAACTACGATATAGATGCAGTTCACTTTGATGATTATTTTTATCCCTTTAAGAGTAGTGGCTCAGACTGGTACTTTTCAGAGGAAAAAAATACATTCAACAAGTATAAGGAGGGGCAATCTAGTGTAGCTGACTGGAGAAGAGGAAATGTAGATAAACTGGTAAAAAAGCTACATGATTCTATAGAAGAACACAATAAAAGTAAAAATACAAATGTTGAATTTGGGATTAGCCCATTTGCAATTTGGGGGCACAAGGGAAGTGGCAATCTGGTTAACAGAGAATACGGCTCCCATACTCCAGTAACATCTGGTAATTCCTATAACAGTCAATTTGCTGATACCAGAAAGTGGGTAAAAGAAAATTGGGTTGACTATATAGCACCACAAGTATATTGGACATTTGATGAAAAAGCAGCTCCTTATGCTGAAATCGTTCATTGGTGGACAGATGTGGTTAAGGATACAGATGTAAATCTCTATATCGGGCATGCAAACTATAGAATAAATTCAAGCTGGAAGAGTCCAGGAGAAATGTGCAATCAATTGAAGTTTAATAGTCAATACGATGAAATCAAGGGCAGTATATTTTTCAGGTATGAGAATCTTTTAAAATCTAAAGAAGGAAACACAGAAAACGATAAATTCATAGATATGCTGAAAAATGAACATTTTAGAGATAAGGCTAGACTACCCGGGAAAAAGGTTTTGCCTGCACCAAAAGAAGAGCAGTTTGCTTTAAATGTAATGAAAGTTAAAAATGGAAATATATTGATGTGGAGAGATGAAAAGGGTGGTAACAAAGATTATTTAATAGAGAGAGTATCTATAAATGATGGAGAGAAAGTAGAAATAGAAACCCTAAATAGTAGACGAGATACAAGTTATAATGGATATTTTCTTGATGAAGATATAAAAGAAGGTATGGAGTATGAATATAAGGTATCGGCTTTTGGGACAGAGAATACAAGCAATGAACTTGCTCATAAAAAATAAAATACAAGTGCATATATAAATGATATATTCCCCCTAGATTCAGATTGAATAAGGTCTGATTTTAGGGGGAATATTCTATGTCTAAAGAATTATTTGTTTTTATCTCTTCTATTCATTCTTTTAATTATTTTGAAAGTGATCCATGAAATTAATCCTATTAGAGCTAGGATAATAGAATATAATATTAGTGAGAATTTATTTGGATTTGCAAATCGAGCTACTATGCCCCTATTATCTACTACAGTTTTTCTGTCTTGTAGCTCATTGTAGGAGCTGGGGACTTGGGCTATTCCCTTCTTCTTTGGAAAGGACTCTAAATACTGGGCTAAAGCCAACCATTCCTTTAATTCTTGTCCGTCTTCATATATGATCCTAGACTCATAATCCTCAATTGGAATTCCATCCTCTGTTTTCGGAATTGCTGATAGAAGATTAAAAGACTTGTCACTCACTGCAGATAGCATCTGCGCAGAGTAAAGTCCTGCAACTACCCTATACAATTTATCATCTATTATTTCAAGCATAGACCCATCTTCATCTACTAGATATATCTCTGTTAACTTATCGAGTATCATTCTATTTGGATTGAATTCGTAGCTTAGCCCTGCTATATAAAGCTGAGCCACAGGCATGATTGGTTGAATAGATGCATCAACTTCTGCTACAGTTTTTAATTCCCTACCAGTCAAATAAACATCTAAAAGAGGATAACCTGAAATCCTATCTGCACCGATTCCAAGAGAAGACACATTAAATACATCACTCACAGTAATGTCTCCCTCTGGAAAGGAGTCTCGTATAACCCCAGCAGGAACTATAGCCACATCAATATTTCTATAGTCAGATCCCTCAGCTTTTTTAACAGAATAAATGTATGAATCAGAGATTAAATTGCCAAGAGTATCCTCCCTATGTTCTTTTCCAAACATATAAGATGGTGTAAAGCTGAAGGGACTATAGGCTAAAACTTGATCAAATTGCATATCAAATCTATCTAAATACTCTCTTTGAATATCTTCTTTAAAGAGACCAATATACTCGCTTATTTCTTCATTTTCTTTATAGCTTTCATTTATTTTTAGAAGTTGATAATCATCAAGTTTCCATCTATTATCTTTATCTTTAGAAATCGAGATTTTACCAATATTTTCGCCATATCTTCCAGCCGAACCAATTATTGTGTTTTCTATAACTATTGGTTTATTCAATTCTGTATGAGTATGTCCTGAGATGATCACATCTATCTCGGGTACTTTTTTTGCCAAGTTTTCATCTTCTGATTTTGATCCATTTTCATTTGTTCCAGTATGGGACAGTGCTATTATTAAATCTACTTTTTCTTTATGTTTTAAAAGATCTACCATTTCTCTTGAGACATCTACTATATTTTCAAACTCTACTTCTGCCATAGGTGCATTTGTATCAGCATCTTCTCCCATTAGTCCAAAGATACCTATCTTCATATCTTTTCTCTCTAATACAATATAGTCTCTAACACCATAGCCTTCCATGGCTGTTTTTAAGTCTTTCAAGCTTGGGTCTAAAGCCCCTTCTTCATCGGAAGGGAAATAAGTATTAGAAGCTACTATCGCAGGAAGTTCTTCACCACTAGAGAGTGCCGAATTAAGACTATTTGCCAATCCTTCTGGCCTGAAATCAAACTCATGATTTCCGAGTGTAGTTGCATCATAGCCAAGCTTACCCATGGTTCTAAGGGCAGGAGAATGACTTTCAAATATGGTTTGAAACAAGGTACCCATAGAGAAGTCGCCAGCATCTACAAGCAAAAGATCTGGATCTATTTCTCTTTCTTCTAAAATAGCACTATAAATCCTGGAAAAACCACCCAATTCTTCAAGTTTTCCATCTCTTTCAATAGTAAAGGGATAAAAGTGATCGTGTAGATCATGGGTAAATAGTATAGTAACTGAATCGTCATCTTGTGCATCTGTCTTATTTGGTGATATCAATACTATCAAAATAATTAAATATATTAATGGTCTTTTAAAATTCAAATTCATCTTTATCTCCTTTGTTTTGCTATCTTGAATTGTTATCATACTATATTATACCATTAAAACAAGACATATTTTAAAAACATAAAGAAATATTGATATTATAGGCATAAGTTTGGGTATAGAGTAAAAAGAAAACAAAATAATATTAAAAAAGACTTTAGAGTATAAAGGAATTTTAAAGTTGAATGGTAAGTTTTGGAGGGAATTTATGAATATAGGATATGCTTGTCTTTTAGTAGGGGTTGGGGAAACAAATATTAAATCCTGTACTATGAAAAATGCAAATGAAGACAATTTGCTGAAAATAATTAAATGGAATTTAAAGTCATTGGATAAGATTATAGACTACAATATTAAAAACAAGATAAAGTTTTTTAGAATTAGCTCAGATATGATCCCCTTTGGATCTAGTCCAGTAAACAAAATAAAATGGTGGGATTTTTTTAGGGAAGATTTAAAAAAGATAGGTGACAAAATTAAAGAATCAGAAATAAGAGTTTCTATGCATCCTGGACAGTATACAGTAATCAATTCACCCAAAGAAGATGTAGTGGAAAATTCTTTTAAAGACCTAGCCTATCACAACAGATTTTTAGACAGTCTGGGACTAGATAGTAAAAGTAAAATAATCCTTCACATAGGTGGAGTTTATGGAGATAAGGAGAGCGCTATTGAGAGATTTAAAAACAACTATAAGGATTTATCTGATGGAATAAAGTCAAGGTTAATTATTGAAAATGATGATAAGTCTTATAATATTGAAGAACTATTAGATATAGGAAACCAACTAAAAATACCAGTAGTATATGACAATCTTCACAATCAAGTATTAACTGCTGACCCATCAAAATCGGACAATTATTGGATAAAGAGGGCTAATCTTACTTGGGGAGAAAGTGATGGAATACAAAAGATCCATTACTCCCAACAGAATCTAGACAAAAGACCAGGAAGTCACTCCGTGACTATTGACTTAAACCTTTTCAAGGAATTTGTAAGCAATCTCGATCTTGATATAGATATAATGTTAGAAGTAAAAGATAAAAATCTATCAGTTATTAAGGTGAATAATTATTTAAGGGAAGAAGAAATTGAAAAACTAGAATTAGAATGGAATAAATATAAATACAATATATTAGAGCACAGTCCTAGTAGCTATAGGAAAATAGACGAGCTCTTAAAAGTTAATGATGGATACCCTATTTTTGAATTTTACAATTTGATAGACTCTGCATTTAATGAAGAAATAAAAGAGGAGGATGCTATAAGGGCAGCTGGAGAGCTTTGGAATTATCTAGAGAAGCTAGCAACAGAAAGAGAAGAAAAAAAGTATAAGAGCTATTTGGAAAGTTATAGAAAGGGAAACTATTCGATAAAGGCCGTTAAGGGATTTTTGCGGAAGATGGCAGTTAAGTATAAGGAAGAATCCTTATTATCTTTATACTATTTTTATTTTTAAAGAAAGGAGTTAGAATATATGATTATTTTAAGAAATTATATAATCACCCTAGTTGTATTTTTTGCAATAGATATCTTGTGGCTTGGGCTAGTTGCCAAAAACCTCTATCAACAATACCTAGGAGATTTTATGAGAGCGAGTACAAATTGGACAGCAGCAATATTATTTTATATGGTCTATATTGGTGGTTTGATGTTTTTTGTTATATATCCTGCCTTAGAAAGGGGTAGTTGGTCATATGCCTTATTGACAGGAGCTTTATTTGGACTTATAACTTATGCAACATATGACATGACAAATCTTGCTACCTTGAAAGATTGGCCAATATTTATAACTGTAGTCGATATTACTTGGGGTACAGTTTTAAATGCTCTGACTGCACTAGTCAGTTTTTTCATTATAAACTTTTTCAGTTAAAATAAGGATAAAGAATATGAACTAAATACTATAGAGTGAGGTGTCAATATGAAATTAGAAAAAATGAACAGCGAAAATATATATTACGGCTTTGTGGCAGGAGCGCACGAAGTAATCAAGCAAAGAAAAGAATTAAATAGGATAAATGTATTCCCAGTGGCAGATGGGGACACAGGAAGCAACCTAGCCTATACTATGAATACTATAATACAGAATGCAAACATAGAATCTTCAGCCAGAGAGACTATGGGATCTATTGCAGAAGCAGCTCTTATAGGAGCTAGAGGAAATTCAGGAATTATATTTGCGCAATTTATCAATGGTATATATATGGAGATGGAAGAGATAGAAGACTTCAGTGTTAAAAGCTTTTCAAATTCTGTAAATAAGGCTGTGGAATATGCCTACAAGGCAATAGCAGAGCCAGTAGAAGGAACAATGATTACAGTCATGAAAGACTGGGCAGACTCACTAGAGTCTCATAGGGAAAATGTCGCAGATTTTAATGAACTATTTGCAAGTTCACTTGAGGTAGCACTTAAATCCTTGATGGATACTCCAAAAAAGTTAAAGGTGCTTAGGGATGCAAAAGTTGTAGATTCAGGTGCCAAAGGATTTGTTCACTTCGTTGAAGGATTTTTAAACTTTATCAAAACAGGTAAAATCGAAGCTGACTTACACTCTTCAGATGAGTTGAAATTATCTGATGAACATGTACACTTTGAAGGAGACTTTGATCTAGAGAATAGGTATTGTACGGAGGCCTTGATAGAAGGAGAAAATTTGGATATAGACAATATCAGAGAAAATTTAAAAGAGTATGGAGTTTCTTTGATATCAGCGGGGAATAATAAAAAAATGAGGATTCATATTCATACAGAGAATCCAGATAATTTATTCTTTAAATTAAAAGAGTATGGTAGGATAACATATCAAAAAGTTGATGATATGAAAAGACAGTACGAATCCATGTACTCTAGAAATAGTGATATAGCTCTTGTAACAGATTCTATAGCAGATTTGCCAAAAGAACTAATGGATAAGTATCAAATTCATCTACTTCCCTTAAATCTACTAATAGAAGATACAAACTATTTGGATAAGGTGACTATCACTCCATCATACTTTTATAAATTGATGGATCAACTAGAGGAATATCCGTCATCTTCACAGCCAACGGTACTAGAAGTAGAAAAAGCTTTAAATGAACTATCTGAACACTACAAATCAATAATTGTAGTGACCGTATCAAAGCAAATGAGCGGAACATATAATTCTTTTATACAGGCCGTAGAAAAGTTATCTAAAAAAGATGTAAAGATAGAAGTAATAGATTCAAAGTTAAACTCTGGAGCCCAAGGATTGGTTGTACTAAGGGCAGCAGAAGAGATATCAAAAGGCAAGAGTTTCAATGAAGTAGTTAAGATAACAAGGGAAACTGTTGAAAATACAGATATATTTGTAAGTGTACCGACCCTAAAGTATATGCTCAAATCAGGTAGGATAGGTAAGGCCAAGGCAATGGCTGCAAATTTAATGAATTTAAAACCAGTAGTCTCTATAGATGAAGATGGAAATGGAATAGTGATTGGGAATGCATTTAGTACAAATGGAAATACCAAGAAAATAAAAGAATTAGTCCATGAAATAATGGAAGATAAAACTATAAGCAGATATTCACTTGTTCATGC
Organism: Tissierellaceae bacterium; assembly: GCA_029264075.1. Classification (GTDB taxonomy): domain Bacteria; phylum Bacillota; class Clostridia; order Tissierellales; family Tissierellaceae; genus JARICQ01. Next base: position 7,166 of record JARICQ010000067.1, read on the forward strand.
AAATGCAAGTGATAGATTAGAAGAGTATAAAGAATACTATAAAGAACTACTAGGAATGGAAGCAGAATATATAATGGAAATATCTCCAATAGTTGCAATGAATGCAGGTATAGGCTGTGTTGCAATATCAGTTACAGCAGAGTAAGGGGGAATTAAGATGTTGAGTGTTTATTTAGGAACAATAATTACACTGTGGGTATTTTTTACAATTGTTTTTTTCATAGCTCAGGCAAAAAAGAACAATGGACTCCAAGATGTAGCTTGGGGGGCTGGATTTATAGTAGTAGCGCTCTTTAGTTATTTCTTCTCAAATACGGAGTCTTTAAATGGAAGGGTAATTACAATATTTGTAGTCCTTTGGGGTGGAAGATTGGCCTACCATTTATTTAAAAGAAACTGGAACAAGCCAGAAGATAGAAGGTATGTTGCAATGAGAAGAAATTGGGAAGCAAAGGGAAAAAATGTAACCCTAACAGCATATTTAAATGTATTCATGTTTCAGATGCTACTTCTTCTCATCATTGTCCAACCAGTAATGCTTGCCAATACATCAATGGGAAATGGACTAATATGGATAAACTATATAGGTATAGCAGTATGGATAATAGGTTACTTCTTTGAGGTAGTAGGAGATTACCAACTAAAGAAATTCAAGGAAAAGCCTGAAAACAAGGGAAAGCTAATGACAGAGGGTCTTTGGGCCTATACCAGACATCCAAATTACTTTGGAGAAGCTACTATGTGGTGGGGAATATTTTTGATATCTCTTGTATCGATTAGATCCCTTATAGGTATAGTAGGGCCCATAGCTATAACTTATCTACTATTATTTGTATCAGGTGTACCAATGCTTGAGAAAAAATATGAAGGTAGAGAAGACTTTGAAGAATATAAGAAGAGAACTAGCAAGTTTTTTCCAATGCCAGAAAAGAAGTAAAAGATTTATAGAAGTTATTTTTTAAATTTAACTATGGGAGTGATACATGTGAAAGTAGGAGAAAAAGCACCAGATTTTAAATTAGATGCAAGTAATGGCGAACAAGTTTCGCTAGAAGATTACAGGGGTGAAAAAAATATAGTCCTATACTTTTATCCAAAGGATAATACTCCTGGATGAACTACAGAAGCCTCTGAGTTCAGAGATTTGCAAGATGAATTTCAAAAGTTGGATACAGTAATACTTGGAGTTAGTCCAGATAGTATGAAATCACACGATAAATTTATAGAGAAAATTGACATTCCTTTCTTACTATTAAGTGATAGTGAAAAGGAAGTTGGAGAGTTGTACGGTGTATTTAAAATGAAAAAACTATTTGGAAAGTCTGCAATTGGGCTTGAAAGATCAACTTTTTTAATAGATAAGGAAGGAAAGCTAGTTAAGGAATATAGGAAAGTGAAGGCCAAGGGACACGCTGAAGAAGTACTAGAATTTGTAAAAGAGAATCTAAGTTAAATCTAAACTGTAGATAGTAGTGGCAAGCTATCTACAGTTTAATTTTTAAAAAAACAAAGACCAAATGAACATTTCCTAATCAAATCTTCAGTAGCACTAGAAGCAATAGTGGAAAACAAAGAATATTGTGATAAATCCTATATTATAGGGTATATAAGTACCAAGGAAGGTTAAATAGAATATATAAGGGGGAAGGAAAATGAGAAATATCTTGGTAGCAACAGATGGATCTGAAACTTCAAAAAAAGCTCTTATGGAAGCTAGAAAATTGGCTGAGAGCAGGAACTCAAAGGTTACAATCATTAATATAGCAAGTGATCTTGTAGCTCATCCATATCTAATGAATAGGGAGTATGGAATTAGGACAAATGAAGATTTAATGAAGTTTGGAAAAGAACTTTTAAATGATTCACTAAAGGTCTTTGAAGGATTTGAGGGTGAAGTTAATACTATTATAAGAAGTGGAGATGCAGGAAGGGAAATAATAGAAGAGGCAAAAGAAGGCGGCTATGACCTAATAATAATGGGAAGTAGGGGTCTGGGAGCATTTTCTAGAGCTATGCTAGGAAGTGTTTCAAACAAGGTTTTAAATCATGTAAAGATAGATGTGCTTATAGTAAGGTAGATAATTAAATCAGATGAATAAAAACTAGAGCTAGTTAGAAGAGCTCTAGTTTTTATATAGACAATATTAGATATGGCTAATAATATAGTTAAGATTAATTTTAAATTAAACAATACAATCGAAATTAATGGGTAAATAAGGTATTATAGTATTAATAAAAGATGTTTGGAGGGATACTGATGAAAAAAATTAGTATAGACTATTCAAATGTATTGGGACAAATAAAGGAAAAGGAAATCTTATCCTATCAGGACAGGGTAAACACTTGTCATGAAAACTTGCATGGTGGAAGGGGAGAGGGCAGTCAATATACGGGTTGGATCGATCTGCCTAAAAACTATGACAGGGATGAATTTGATAGAATAAAAAAGGCTTCAGAGAAGATTAGAAAAGATTCTCAAGTGCTCATAGTTATAGGAATAGGAGGGTCTTATCTGGGAGCAAAAGCAGGGATTGAGATGCTTACTCATACATTTTACAATGAGCTAGATGATCAGGACAGGGATGGTCCAAAGCTTTACTTTGCAGGGCAAAATATTAGCTCTAGCTATCTAAGTGAACTATTAGATATAGTAGAGGGAAAAGATATATCTATAAATGTAATCTCTAAATCAGGAACAACTACTGAACCTGCCCTTAGTTTTAGAATATTTAAGGAGTATATGGAAGAGAAATATGGAAAAGAAGCTAAAGAGAGAATATATGTGACTACAGATAAGTCTGAGGGTGCTTTAAAGACACTTTCAGATGAAAAGGGCTATGAGACATTTACGATTCCAGATGATGTAGGAGGAAGGTATTCTGTACTTACACCAGTAGGTCTTCTCCCTATGGCAGTAGCCGGCATAGATATAGACAAAATGATGGAAGGTGCAGCGAAGGCATCTCTTGACTTGGATACAAAGGAAATAGAGCAAAATGATGCCTATGCCTATGCAGTAGTTAGGAATCTACTCTATTTAAAAGATAAAAACATTGAAATACTAGTAAACTATGAACCAAAACTTACATTTTTTGGGGAATGGTTCAAGCAGCTCTTTGGAGAGAGTGAAGGAAAGGATGGCAAAGGAATATTTCCCGCATCTTTGAATTTCACAACAGATCTCCACTCAATGGGACAATATATACAAGATGGAGAAAAAAATATATTTGAAACCATACTTTGGGTTGATAAGGTAAAAAAGGAAATAGAAGTAAAAGAAAACAAGGACAATCTAGATAATTTGAATTATTTAACTGGCAAGACTTTAGACTATATAAATAAAAAGGCCATGGAAGGAACAATGGAGGCCCACATAGAAGGTG
>JARICQ010000077.1 GCA_029264075.1 Tissierellaceae bacterium
GCCATTGGCCTAGCCGAGGAGAATAAAAGTTTTCTTAGCATAATGTTTATAGATCTTGATAATTTTAAGTCAGTCAATGACACTTTGGGACATGATGCAGGAGATGAGTTACTTAAAAAAGTATCTATTAGATTATGTAAAATAATAGGAGAAAAAGATACAGTAGCTAGATTTGGTGGGGATGAATTTATTATTTTATTAAATAAATTCAAAAGGGCTGAGGATGTTCAAAAAACTGTAGAAGAAATTATGGATGTATTTTCAAAACCTTTTTTGCTAAGAGAACAAGAAATCTATATTACCGCAAGTGGAGGAGTAGCAACCTTTCCTATAGATGGGAGAAGTTCAAGAAAATTAGTTAAAAATGCTGATATGGCAATGTATGAAGCAAAGGCCAAAGGAAAAAATCAATATTCCCTATGCACAGATGAGATGAAAGATGAGATCGAAAAAACTATGAAACTTTCCAATGACCTCCACCGTGCCTTAGAAAGAGATGAACTAAGTGTTTACTACCAGCCCCAAATATCTTTAGAAAATGGTCAAATAATTGGCGTGGAAGCCTTATTAAGATGGACCCACCCAGAATATGGAATGATCTCTCCTGGAGTATTTATAGGCTTGGCAGAAAAAAATGGATTGATAAAAGACATTGGTAAGTGGGTTCTTAAAACAGCCTGTAGTCAGACTAAAAAATGGCAGGATATGGGTTTTAAGGATCTTAAAATGGCAGTAAACCTCTCAGGTGTACAATTTATTGATGAAGACTTGACTAGAGATATTAGTGATATCTTGGAAGAATCAAAATTAAACCCAAAATATCTAGAACTAGAAATCACAGAAAGTATAGCGATTAAAGAAATTAATCTTGTTATAAGTGTATTGGAAAAATTAAAGGAGCTTGGAGTTTCAATAGCGATTGATGATTTTGGAACAGAGTACTCTTCACTTAGTAGGATTAAAAGTTTGCCTATAGATAAGCTTAAGATTGATATGGAGTTTGTCGGAGGAATTGGAAAGGATGACAAAAATGAAGCAGTAACAATAGTAATTATCAATTTAGCTAAAAATTTAGGAATGGATGTCATAGCAGAGGGGGTAGAGACAGTTATACAAGCAGATTTTTTAAGAGAAAAAGAATGTGACTATGTACAAGGTTATTACTTTTATAAGCCTTTACCAGCCGAGGAGATTGATAAGATATTATTTTCCAAGCATAGTTAATGGTAAGTTAGCTTTCCTTATATGAACTTAATCAATAATAGAAAATTTAATAGAAATTTTTATTGGTAATTTCACTGATAAAGGCAAACCTAGTGGAAACTAGGGACGCAAAACTAAAGGGCCCTACTTAAATTAAGCGGTAGCCAGTTGCCAGAGTTTTTTTGTGTCTATTTATCTTCAAATGTTAGGATGTTAGATCGTTAATATGATTAACTTTTTATACTATATAATAGGAGAGATGAAAATGATAGAAAAGATTAAAGGTAAATTCAATAAAAAAGATACTAATGAAAAAGATTCTAATAGCAAAAGAAAAAATAAAAAATCTATAAAGACAAAGTTGATAATTGTACCTATTATTTTAATAGCTTTAACTATATCAGCAATAGTGGCTACTGTATCCATGGAAACAGAATCAAGTATAAAAGATCAAATGTCTCATGATACAGGTCTATTATTAAAGAATGTAGAAGAAAGATTAAAGGATAATGAAAGATCAGTAGAAGAATTAGAAGGCTTAGCAGAGTCTACGATTACAAGGTCTTTAACTAGTGTTAGAAATAGGCAGGATAATAATCTAACCAGTGAAGAGATAAGTAATTTAGGAGAGTTAGTTCAAGTGGATGAGATAAACTTATACGATACTAATGGACAGATTATAAGCTCTAATCTAGCAGAGAATATAGGTCATCAATTAGATGCCTCCCATCCAATCGTTATACTACAAAATAGTGGAGAAGATATGGAAATTGAAGACATTAGACCTGCTGAGAGATCAGATGGTTCACTAGATGGACATTTCAAATACGGAGCAATAAAAAACAGTGATGGATCAGTATTTCAGCTAGGTATGAATGTAGATAATATTGTAGAAATATCAGAACAACTTAGTCATGAAGCATTGATAGAAAGCTTAATGTCATCTGAAGAAATAGACTATGCTGGATATATTGGAGGGGATTTAATTGGTGGAGCCAATAGTAATCCTGATTATGTAGGAATGGATATGAGTTCAGATGAAGAACTAGTAGGGGCAATTAATAGTGGGGAAATCGTTGCAAGTGAGCAAAATTTCAACGATGCAGAAGTTTATGATATTATTCATCCTATTATAATTGATGGTGAAAACCAGGGAGCCTTGAGACTGGGAATTAAAATAGATAGTATGAATCAAGCTATCAGAAATAGTGTAATAAAGATCTCACTTATGGGTATTGGATCTATTTTACTTATTGGATTTATTTTATTTAAGATATCAAATGAGATTGTAAACCTTATAGACTCTTTAAGAGCTGATACGGAAATGATGGCTAAGGGAGATTTCTCAATGGATCCACCAGAAGAGTTTCAAGCTAGAGAAGATGAATTTGGAGAAATTGCCCGTGCAAATATGACTATGAAAGAATCTATTAGAAATATACTAGATGGGCTAACAAGAGAGGCAGAGGTAGTAGCTTCTTATTCAGAAGAATTAACTGCGACTACACAAGAATCAGAACTAGCAGCTAATGAATTAGCAACTACTATAGAGGAGATAGCCCATACAGCATCTTCACAGGCTCAAGATGTAGAAAATGGATCTAATGTTATGATGGAATTAAATAGATTAATGGTGGCCAACAATCTTAATCTTGAAAAATTAAATAAATCTACAGAAGAAGTTGATTCTCTTAAAAACGAGGGAGTAGATGTTATAGGTGATCTGGTAGTTGAAACAGAAGAGGTAAGGCAGGCAATTCGAGAAATTTCTGAGGTAGTTGATGAGACCAATAGAAGTACTGGAAATATAGTAGAAGCTATTGCAATGATTCAGAGTATAGCTGAACAAACAAACTTATTGGCATTAAACGCAGCGATTGAGGCTGCAAGGGCTGGAGAATCTGGAAGAGGATTTGCAGTAGTTGCTGAGGAAATTAGAAAACTAGCTGAAGATTCAAGTAAATTTACTAGTGAAATTGAATTAATTATCAATGACTTAACTTCAAAAACCTCAGTAGCAGTAGACACTATGAAGCAGGTTGAAGAGATAATTGAATCTCAAGGAGAAGGTGTGGAAAGAACAGATACTACATTTGATGGAATCACACTATCTATAGAAGAAATACAAGCTTTAATTGAGGAAGTTAATAAATCTAATCAAGCTATGGCTAAAAAAGAAGAAAGATTGAGTAGTCTAATGGAAAACCTAGCTGCTGTAGCAGAAGAAAATGCAGCAGGAACTCAGCAGTCATCAGCATCTATACAAGAGCAAAATGCAATAATGACTGAGATAAACAATGCAAGTGGCGAACTAGCAGAAACGGCAGAATCATTAAATAATGAGGCAAGTGTATTTGTTATCTAGGAGATAAAATTTAAATTAGTAAAATAATAGGCAACCCAGGAATTAGGGTTGCCTATTCTAGCTATATTTCCAATTTTTATTGATATAATATATACTTAAGCTAGGAAAACTATAAAAGTCGAGAGGAAATGAGAAGCGATGGGAAGATATAAAAAAGAGAATGAAAGATCAAGTAAAAATAAGATCGAGATGATTGATTTTCTAAATAGGGTCAAGCTAGTCGCATTGGTTTTAATCGTTGTGACAGGTCTTTTTGTCTACTTTTTTATCTATAACGCCATGGTCAAAGAATCAAAGACTAGTATGGTTGAAAAATTTCAAGAAAGTGGGAATTTAAACCATTATATGATTAAATATTCTATAGATAGGGCAAAAGAAGGGACCAAAAGCTTATCTAGTAGGACCATGATCAAAGAAGCTATTGTAGATTATTTAGATGGGAAAAAGTCACTTGAAGAATTAAAAACATACAGTCAGGATAAGTATTTAGAAGGCGTTAAGGCCTTGGATAATATTATCTATGCTGAGAGAATAGTTGAAGGTGAGTCTATCGTCAAATATACTAGGGCTGATAAATCTATATCCCAAGCTAGTCTAGAAAAAATTATTTCCGAAGACTCTATGCTTATAGATATCAATGAGGGAGATTCTAGGCTGGAAATATATTCACCTATTAAAAAAGATCAGGAGATTATAGGTCATGATTATCTAGTTTATACTATTAGGCATGAGCTGGATTCACTATCTGGAGAAAAAGTTAAAGTGGAGTTAACATCCCATGATGATCATATCCAATTATTGGAAAATAGCCAGATTTTGGAGTCTAACGGCGATAGATTTCTTTTGCAAACAGATAAATCCTTTTACGTCCTATCTAAAATAGAAGGAAAGTATCTTTATACAAAGATTAGTAAACTAGACTTATTTGAGGACTT
>JARICQ010000081.1 GCA_029264075.1 Tissierellaceae bacterium
TCTAACAAGATAGTTCATTTTTTCAAGTAATGAACGAAGTGGCAACATAAGTCTTCCATCTTCATCTATAAAGCTATCATTTTCAAGTTGCATAGCTTGATTATTTAGTATTAGACTTGGACCTTCAGCAAATGATGCAAAGGGTATTCCTAGCACTATAATCAATGTTAGCATTAGCGACAATATTCTCTTTTTCAAATCAATCACTCCTTCTTTTTTTTTAAGTATTTCCAAACTTAGTTAATTCGTTTCCCACTTTCCCTGTCAAAGAAATGAAGTGCTTCTAGGTCAAAGCCAAATTTATGTTCTTCAAAGGCACTATATTCATAGTATCCAGGCATAGATACAACTAATTCTGATTGATCTTCTAGTTTTATATATAATAGTTTTTCCTTGCCTAGCATCTCTACCACATCTATAGTGGCTTTAAAGGTGTTTTTGTCTTCTGGGTCACTTTTAAATCTTTCTGGTCTTATTCCGACTGCTACTCTTTTGTTTTCATACTCTCTTAAGAGCTTTTTGTCCTCATCTTTTGGATCTATATTTATTATACCATTTTCTGAGATGAACTTCCCATTTTCTATTTTTCCATCCAACATATTCATAGTAGGAGAACCTATAAACTCTGCCACAAATATGTTTTCAGGTTTGTTGTAAAATTCTTCTGGTTTCCCAAACTGTTGGATTTTACCGTCATCCAATAAGACTATTTTGTCTGCCATAGTCATAGCCTCAGTTTGGTCATGGGTCACATATATAGTAGTCGTTCCAAGGGACTTGTGAAGTCTTACAAGTTCTACCCTCATATGTTCCCTTAATTTAGCATCTAGATTTGAAAGTGGTTCATCCATTAGAAAAACCTTGGGCTTTCTAACTATTGCACGTCCAAGCGCTACCCTTTGCCTCTGGCCCCCTGATATGTCTGCTGGCTTGGAATAAAGGTATTCTTCCATTTGAAGTAAATTAGCTGCTTCTTTTACCCTAGAATCAATTACGCTCTTGCTTTCTTTTCTCATATTAAGGGAAAAAGCCATATTATCATATACTGTCATATGTGGGTAAAGTGCATAGCTTTGAAACACCATGGCTATATCTCTGTTCTTCGGGGGAACTCTGTTTATTCTTCTTTCATTGAAATACATATCTCCTTCGGTTATAGAGTTGAGACCTGCTATCATCCTAAGGAGTGTTGTCTTTCCACATCCTGAGGGTCCAAGGATGACACAAAATTCTTTTTCTTTTATTTCGAGGTCAATATTTCTGATTGTAAACTCTGATCTACCCTCATATTTTTTTCCTATATCTTCTAATATTACTCTCATTTTAAGCCTCCTAACCTTTTATGGATCCACTGGTAAGACCAGATACAAGTTGTTTTTGCAATGATATAAATAAAACCACTATAGGTATGGCTGTAAGTAGCCCCCCTGCTGCAAAGGCAGGTTGATTGATAGTTCTAAAATCATTGATCATAGTGAAAAGACCTACTGCCAATGTATATGTTTGTGGACTTGTAAGTAGTATCTTTGCTAGTAGAAAGTCCATAAAAGGTACAATAAAGGACCAAAGTGCTATTATCGTAAGCATGGGCCTTGCAATTGGCATGATGATTAGTCTATAGACATCTATGCTTGATGCTCCATCAATTTTGGCAGCGTCATCTAAATCCATTGATATGGAATCTATATATCCCTTCAATATAAAAGTATTAGAAGCAATTCCACCACCTGTGTATATCAAGATAAGCATCATCTGTCTAGTAAATTGTGGTATAAGTGATTCCAAGATTGAGTGCATGGTAAAATAAGCAGTAATACCAGCAAAGGTAGGTATGGTCTGTATAAGCATGATAGCCATCAGGGATGCCTTTCTGCCTGTAAACCTATACCTTGAATAAGCGTATCCTGTAAATGAAACTACTATCAAGGTCAATATAGTTGTGACAACTGCTATTACTATTGTGTTTTTTACCCACTGCAAGTAAAGTGTTTCTGTAAATAAATACTTAAAATGCTTGACTGAAAATTCAAATGTACTATTTAATATCAAGTAGCTTTCTTGTTTTCCATTAAATGCAGATAACACCATTTCAAATAGTGGCCAAATAATAGCTATAGACCAGGCTATTAGTATGATATATGTGAAAGCCAGTCCCGCTATGCCCAAGGGAGTAAGAGGTTGTTTGTCTGATAAGCTAGTCCTATTTCTTTTAAATATACCCATTATAGTTTCCCCTCCTTAAATCCTTTTGAACTTCTAAATCCTAAATAAGCAAAGAACATCAATCCTATAGATATGAATATGGTGATGGCTGCACCTATAGCTTGATATTGATTTTCTATGGTCAATTTATATATATAGGAAATAAGAAGATCCGATGATCCTGCTAGATTTCCATATAAATTTGGATTAAAAGGTCCTCCACCATTGAACAAATATATGATAGAGAAATTGTTGAAGTTAAATGTATATTGAGTTACTAAAAGTGGAGCTGTTTGAAACAGCACAAGAGGGATAGTTATCTTAAGAGTCTTTTGCCAGGATGTTGCCCCGTCAATATCAGCAGCCTCATATAAGTCCTTTGGTATAGCCTGTAATACTCCCGTAGATAACAAAAATACATATGCGCTACCTAGCCAACCTTGGAGCATTATGAGGGCTATCCTTGTTAGATTTGCATTGTTTTTTACCTCAATTCTACTTCCTGTTATTCTATTGAGTATCTGTGTCAAGGATCCATCTGGGGAGAGCATTATACTAAAGAACATAATAGTTATAAATGCTGGAACTGCCCAAGGAAGGATATATATTGTCCTAAAGAAACCTTTAAATCTAACCCTTTCATTGTTTACTAGGAGAGCTAAAATAAATCCTATAAGTATGGCAAGCGTCGTTGCAACTAAGGTCCATACTACAGTCCACCCCAAGATAAGCCAAAAGACTGAGCCGGCAAGTCCTTCTCCGAGCAATATAAGTTTGTAGTTCTCTATGCCTACCCACCCAAATTTAGATTGGTGGTTGGGATCCATTCCAGTAAATGAAAGTAAAAATGTAGTCATTATAGGAACCAGTACTATAAAAATTATTATTAAAAATGCTGGTGAAGATACTAGATAGGGAAAGCCTTCTTCTTTAAGAAGCATTTTTGTTTCAAACCAATTTTTCTCTCTTGTTCCCCTTATTCTAGATTTCTCTACCTTGCGGACATCTCTAAATGAAGAGATTATCAAAAATATAGCTATAATAAGTAAAAATATGGCTATGATTCCCTCAATCATAAAGATCAATGATTTATCTATTCTTAGCCCGCCTTCTGCAAGAGATATCAGTCCGTATATACCCTCGCCTTGATAGTTTGCATAGCCCAATGCATAAGGTATTGCGATCAAATATACAAATACACTTGCTATAAAAAACATGATAGCCTTCCTATACTGCTTGTTTAAGAGTTGACCAAGACCTGGAAGAAAAAATGTTGTATATGCATATATGGGCCTAGTTTTTATAGTTTCTACTGGAGTATTTCTCCTTAGGTCTGCTATGTTAGCATTTAAGACCATCTTATTTTGTTTACTGATATTTTTTATGGTGTTTTTGATGTTTTTTATACTCTCCATATTGGCTCTTTTAGGAACAGATGAACGCCTTATACTCTTCTTTGTCTTGTATTTTTGCTTTAACTCTTTAGTTATATTTGCCTGAGCTTTTTTAGAGATTAGACCTTTTTTTCTTTCTTCTTTTAATTTTTTTATCTCCTCATTTAATTTATTCTTTTCTTTAGCTTTATAGACTTTAAATTCTTCTCTGGCTTTTCTTTCCAAACTACTGTCTATATTTTTTTTCTCTACTTTTAATCTTTCCAACTTTTCTTTATTGTACTGCAAACTTCTTATGGTTTGTGGTAGCTGGTCTATTACTATTTTATTTTTCTTTTCTTTAAGCTCTATCTCATATGATAATTCAGAATGCTTCTTATAAAAATCGTATTTAATTTCACTCTCCATCAGCTGTTTTTTTAGATTCCTTATCTCTTTATCTTCTATCTTAGATAGTTCATTTTCTATGACTTCTTCTTTCTCATCTAAATCACTTAAAAATTTACTCTCTTCTTTTTTAAATTCTCTAATTTTAATATTATATGGATGTTTGTCTTTTTTATTGATTAATAATTTCAATTTTTTCTTCAGTTCAGGCTTTTCATCATCATTTGAATCGACTACAGTCTCTTGCAGGATAGCTAGATCTTTTATATATAAGTTTTTCCTCTCATATTTTCTCCCTATATCATCATACAAGTAAAGATTATATTTATTCATTTTATCCACCACCCTTATTGTTTTTCTCTTTGAGCCTTATTAAAGACAATATGGTAAACAATAAAATTATATATGAAACTATCTTTATATAGTAAAAAACTGAATAAATAGACAGCTCTAGAAATGTATCTATAATAGAAGCTAGAATAAGCATACTCCAAACAATAATAAACAAGCTATTGATCCTTGTTCTTGTATAGGCAAAGTATGTATTTAAGCTTAAAAACAATGGCACCACTATTTTGGAAAAAAGAGATACCAGATTATTAGATATATATCCTTCAAGTGATGTGTCCACAGATGATATGTTTCTTGATTTTATATCATCCTTCCATTTCCTATAAAGCTCTATATCTTTTGCCTTTATCAGTGTATCTATAGATACTGAAAATATTATAATGCTGCACAATATTAAAATTATGTATAATTGCTTTTTGGGCAATATATCAGATGGATAGAGCATTTTTTTCACTTCCTAATCTTGCTATATGTAGAAAAGGGAAGAAAGGTCTAGCCTTCTTCCCCATTATTTAATTACTAAAAGTTCCCCATCATAGAATCAAATGATGCTTTGACAAGCCCATAGGCTTCTTCTGCTGTCGCTGGATTTACTGATGACCATGACAGTATTGAGTTTTCCCATGTATCCCAAACAGATCCCCACTCTGTAAATAGCGGTCTAGCAATAGATGTATCATATGAATCCATAACTGCTTCTATTACTTTTTTATCTATTTCAGATAAATCTGAATCAGCATAAACTGAAATATCTACATTTGGTAATATTTTCCCTGAAGCTTGGAAGAATTCTACAGCATAGTCTGTATTTACTATCTCTTCTATTAGAGCTGCTGCAAGTGCCATCTTGTCAGCATCGGCTTCTGCTCTTGCATTTACAGCTATTCCCCAACCACCTTGCCAGTGAGATAGAGGATTTCCAGCTACTCTTACCTGACTTATAGGAAGCAGTCTTAGATCTTCTCCATTACCTGCAAGATTTGATAAGTTTCCTGTAGACCAAGGACCTTCAAGCCTTATACTTGTATTTCCACCTGTTTCAAATTGAGTATCCATATAACTCCAAGCTGCATCAGCATCCCATAGAGAAGTTCCAGCATCCTTGTGGAATTTCCAATAATCAAATAGTGCATTGAACACATCTTGTTTTTCACTAGTCAAATCAGAAAAATCTTTTGTCAAATCTGAGTAAAGATTTCCTTGATCGTCTTTTTCTAAAAGTTCTATATCTGCTGCATTTGTAAGAGCTACAGCAAACCAAGCATCAAATACAGGTATCAACATATCTTCTCCGCCTAGTTCTGTAAATTCTATTGTAGTGTCTAAGTCTATTCCGCTGTCTTCTGCATTCTTAGCATTTGTAAAGTTAATTAAGGTTTCAATGTTCATAGGAAATCCTAGATACTCTCCATCTATTTGCAAGTATCCACCAAGCCCCTCATCATAGTTATCATATCCACCAACATTTTCTCCAATGCCATTAGCATCAATAGCTGCTAGCGCTTCATTGTTTGAAAGTCCATATATTCTATCTAGTGGAATAGAAAACACATCTGCCACATCTTTATTTGTTACATCAGTTGCATCTAGTACATCCAGATGATCAAATGATCCTGTCTCAATTATATTAATAGTTGCATTTGGATGATCCTCTTTTACTCTTTCTACTGCAGCTTCATAGTAAGCCAACCAATCCGACTCTGCTTGAACAGAAATTTCTGCCTCTATACCGACGCCATTTTCTACTACTTGATCATTTGGAGCCCCCTCGTCAGCATTATCACTAGTACAAGCTACAAGAGATAATGTCAACACCAACACAAGAATCAAACTTAATACTTTTTTCATTTTCATTTCCTCCTCTTTCTTTTGTTAAGATGTATAGAAAATATTCTTTGATTTAAATACAAGCCTGACAAAATCTAAAATAAAGGTCTTTAAAGCAATATTATCACCCTTATCTTTTAATATCAAGTTCAATTTTTTTAATATTCAATATATATCCTTATACAGGAATCTTAAACTTTAGGTCTTA
>JARICQ010000130.1 GCA_029264075.1 Tissierellaceae bacterium
TAAATATAATTCCGACAGTTTCTATGTTTTTATCTAAATCCTTGAAAAACTGTAGTTGTTTTTCCATGGGACTTTCATCTGAAGTACCAGTTATATTTGATCCCGGGCTGTCCATGCTAGAGACAAGTTCAGCTGCTACCGGATCAGTTACTGCACTAAATAATATTGGTATATCCTCTGATGCTTGCTTAGCTGATTGGGCTGCGGGAGTTGCTATTGCATATATGAGATCAGACTCATCTTTTACAAATTTTTGTGCTATACTAAGTGCATTTGGAATTTCTCCCTGGGCATTCTTGTAGTCTATTTCGACCTTTAATCCGAGTTCTTCCAGACCTTCTTCAAAGCCTAATCTTGCATCATCTAGTGCTGGATGTTCTGCCAATTGACTTATTCCAATCTTAAATACATCTTCCTCATTACTAGCTTCTTCAGACACCTGACAAGCTGATAAAATTAAAACTAAAACTAAAACTGATACTAGTAAACTCAACTTCTTTTTCATTTTCCTTCCTCCTTTTAATTTTGTCAGATTGAATGTCCAGACAATAAAAAAACTTTCGCATCTATAAAATAGAAAAAATCTATTTTATAGGGACGAAAGTATATATCCGTGGTACCACCCTAAATTATGACGAAAGTCATCACTCAATCAGACCTAACAGTCTTATCCCATGTAACGTTGGGCCTTCGTATTTGCCTACTAGAAATGTCATTTGGCAAATAAGCTCGGGAGTGTATATATCAAATCCAATTAATGTTGGTTTCCACCCTTCCCAACTCTCTGAGATTAATTTAGATAAGTTTCTCTCCTTCAGTGCTTTTATGTGTTAAATCTATGATACTTCTTTAAATAGAGAATGTCAAGGGCAAATTTAAAAAAGATTTTATTTCAACCTAAAACTTAAAAGTCTTGACAAAGATAATAATGCTTGCTATACTAATGTAAATCATTAAACTATAAAAGACAAAGAAGAGAAGAGTAGGCAGGGAAAACTTATACAGAGAGCTCTAGTTGGTGAGAGAGAGCAAAGGATAAAATGCTGAATATGGTCTCGGAGTCTAGATGTCGAACTTTTAGATATCTACGTATGCACACGTTATAGTGCTAGGGTATACAGGATTTCCTATGTACCTGATGAGATATAGACTGTGAAGTCTATATAAAATTAGGGTGGTAACGCGAAGCTTTCGTCCCTTTGCATGGCGCAAAGAGGTGATGGCTTTTTTTAATATGAAAATAAATTAAAATAAAGAATACTGGAGGAAGGAAAATGAAAATAAAAGATATATTTGAGAGGGAAAGATTGGTTTATTCTTTTGAGGTTTTCCCACCTAAGCCGGATTATCCCATAGAGAGTATATATAAGACTATTGAAGAACTTAGCAAGCTTGATCCTGACTATATTAGTGTTACCTATGGTGCGGCAGGGTCTAGTGCAAACAATAGGACTGCTGAAATAGCAAGTTTGATAAAAAATAAGCACGGAGTCGAATCATTGGCTCACTTGACTTGTATAGATTCTAGCAAGGAAGAAGTAAGGCAGATATTAAAGGATCTAACTGACAGAAATGTAAATAATATCTTGGCTCTTAGGGGAGATATAGTAGAAGGTATGGAAATAGTAGATGGTGTCAACTTTAGTAATTCTCAAGAGATCATAAGATTTGCCAAGGAAAATAGCAATATGGGAGTAGCTGCAGCTTGCTATCCTGAGGGACATATAGAAAGTGAAGATAAATCCTTTGACATTGAGGTCTTAAAATTAAAGGAAGAGGCAGGGGCAGACTACTTTATATCTCAGTTGTTCTTAGATAACAGTTATTTTTATGATCTTTTAGATAAGGCTGAACAGAAGGGTGTGACACTACCTATACAAGCAGGGATCATGCCTGTAATCAACAAAAGGCAGATAGAGCGAATAGTTGGTCTCTGCGGTGCAACCGTTCCAAAGAAATTTATCAAGATAATCAACAAATATGAACACAATAAGGAAGCTCTAAGGGATGCTGGAATAGCCTATGCACTTGAACAAATTGTAGATTTGATTTCTTCGGGAGTAAGAGGGATTCACCTTTACACTATGAATAGCCCCTATATAGCTAAAAAAATCACTTCAAGCATAGATTCAATATTGACTTCTGTAAGAGAAGAAGATCTCAAGCGTTTGGGATAAAAAAAGGTTGGGTTTAAATGGAGAAAAACAATAAAATCAGGGATGAGGCCTTAAGATACCTTGGATATAAGGGCCAGAAGATGGATAAATTTACAGATAAATTAATCCAAGATATCCTGCATGAAATAAAATCTCTGATTCGAGAAAGGCACATATATGAGTTCTTCCATATAGATAGGGAAGGTATAGATAGAGAAGATCAGGGGATAAAATTAAAAGGAAGCAGCCTAAACTTATGCGGAAAGGATATCAAAGAACATCTAAAAGATTCAGATAGCTGTGTATTGATGGCTCTAACACTAGGTCACGACCTTGATACTAGAATAAGATACTATGAAAAGACAAGCATGACCAAGGCTTTAATATTAGATGCCTGTGCTACAGCTTTTACTGAAAAGATTTGTGACGACATATGTATAGAAATTGAAAGTAAATTATCAGTAGGGAAAGTACTCACTAGTAGATATAGCCCTGGATATGGGGATTTGTCTATAAATATACAGGGTGATTTTTTGTCTGCATTAGACGCAGA
>JARICQ010000141.1 GCA_029264075.1 Tissierellaceae bacterium
GCCTTCTTGTAGTTGTCATCAATGATGAATACCAGCATGGCACCCAAGATTATAGCGGTAAACATAGCACCCTGACCCAAGGGGACAATAGCTGGTGACAAGGCTTCCAAGGCCTCTGGTGCAGAGCTTGCAAATTTGCTTGACACATAGTTAGCCAAATAGGGAAACATGGCCAGTATAGCTGCTGGAAAGTGCTTTTGTGGTATAGATGAAAAGGTCTGAGTTACCATAGATATACCTACAAAGACCAAGATAGGCGCTACTACTTGTAGGGGTATGATCGCAGACATGGCAGCTATTATTCCAAATGTGGAGGCCACAAAGAAAACAATTCCATTGACTACAGAGTATCCCCTTCCTCCTCCCAGCCACTTGGAGCTTATAGAAGCTAGGTAGACAGTAGTCGGGAAAACTCCTCCAAATAGGGTACCTATCATACTACCAAGGCCATCTACTACCTGGGCCTCTGCAACATTATAGTCATCTCCTGCAGATGCCATTGCCTCAACATTATTCATAGTTTCAATAAAATTGTAGACAGATATAGGGATCAAGGCTGCAAGAAGTCCAACTAAAGGACCAAACAAGAGTCTAAAGCCAGCCACAAAACCTAGGGTTGGCAGGGGAAAATAAAATCCTACATGATTTAAGCCCTCTGATATTTGCGAAAGACTAGAATCCCCTATAAGATAGGATAAAAAAGTTCCTATGATAATAGCGAAAAGTGAAGCTGGGATCTTAAAGGGCATTTTCTTTCGAGCAATCAAACCTATAAAAACTAAAACCATGACCAGCATACCTACTAGAGGTGACTCAAAGGTATGGAAAAACATTTGGCCAGCAATTACGGAAAACGCTACTCCTGCAAGGGCTCCAAGCATTGACGCCCTTGGCAAATTCTTCCTAAGCCAGGGTCCTATGATAGCTCCTGAAGCTTCAATCAAACCAGCCAAGAAACAAGCGGCCATACCGATTTGGATGGCTATGTAGGGGTCGCCAGTTATATCCAAGGCAGGCTTTAAAACTCCAAAAAGAAATATAAACATAGGTGGGGTACTTATCCCATAGGCAAGGGCTGTAACATCAGTACGATTTTCCTTTATGGCTAACTTTTTAGCCATGTGGGCATAGTAAAAGTTACCAAAGAGAACACTGATTGAAGCACCTGGAATAACCATTCCATATACTATTTCAGCTGGATATCCCATCCCCAGCATACTAATGGCAATCACGACAAAATTAGCTAGGTTGTTTTGAAAAAGAGACCAAAATGCATTGATATCTTCCTTGATAAAGAGTGGATAATTCTTCTCTTCCATGACAAATCCTCCTTTTTATAAAAAACTTATAAATTATTTATTTCTATAAGTATAATACATAAAAAGATAAAAGTCATTATCCAATCTACACTAGGATACTAGGGCTTTTCTTATAAAAATTTTAATTTATCCTTAAAGGGCTAGAAAAATATTAGCATATATTATAAAATAGTTGACACGGACTAGGAAAATAAAGTATATTGTTACATAGGAGTATTACATTTTGAAATAAGTTTTAATATCTACAAAGTCTATCCATATAAGCAAGTAGATATTAGAATATAAAGGTAGGAGATTGAAATGCCAGACAGACTTGCATATTCCCAGAACAATGTCATAGGTCTAATGATATTAATAGTCATCCTATTAAATATGCGAACAGATGATAGAAGGATGAAATATGATGAGAAACTATACTTTATAATGATAAGTTCAACTTCATTTATAATGGTCCTAGATATCATCATGAGTGCTCTCAATGGGCGAAGTGGATACCTGCTTAGGGAGGCACATATAATTATAACTACAATCTATTTTCTCTTAAACCCAATTCCCTATATGGCCTGGTCGCTTTATGCAGATTTCTTTATTCACAAGAGTATAAGAAGGACGAAAAAAATATTTCCAATCTTTACCATACCAGCAATTATAAGTATTGGATTAATCTTCCTTAGCTTTTATAATAAGGGTGTTTTTTACATAGATCTAGACAATGTATATAGGCGGGGAAATTTATTTATCTTTAACGCAGTGCTATACTACTTATACTTTGTAGGAACCTATATACAGGTAATAATTAAAAGAAAAAATATAAGAAAAAAGGACTACTATGCCCTACTTACCTTTGGAATTACTCCTGCTATAGCAGGGATAGTACAGGCAGTAAATACCAGTGAAGCCTTTATTTGGCTGGGTATATCCATGTCTTCTCTTATAATCTACTTGAATATCCAAAATGGTGAAATAAATGAAGACTATCTGACAGGCCTCTACAATAGAAGGCAGCTAGACATGTATTTAAAAAACAATATAAGAAATCTTGAAGAAGATGAGTTTTTGTTTATGATAATGATAGATCTCAATGACTTTAAAAATATAAATGATAGCTATGGTCATATAGAGGGAGATGAAGCCTTGAAACATACTGCAGATATTCTCTTGGATAGCTTTAGGTCAGAGGACTTTATATCAAGATATGCAGGAGATGAATTTGTTGTCATTCTAAAATTGGAAGATGAAAGTAGGGGGGAAGAATTGGTAGCTAGGCTGAGGAAAAAGTTTGAAGACTTCAACAATTCCGGTCTCAAGCCCTATGATATAAGTATCAGTCTAGGCTATGATATCTACGATCCAGAGTCAAAGATGGATGCTGATGACTTTATCATGCATATAGACAAGCTCATGTATAGAGACAAGGAAAGAATAAAGAGCTCTATGGTGAAGAAAATCAAATTTTAGAAGAGAAAATAAAAGGATTCCATTAAGTTTTGGAAACTTATTTGTGAATAACTAAAAATAATGTTAAATTAGAAAGATCATCTGCTTATTTAGATGATCTTTTTATACTTTAAAAAACCCTACATAAGAAATCCTTATGGTGGATAAGCAAAGCTTATCACAAGGGGCCAGGTCTATGTGTTAAGATGAGAATAGGTGGTTAGTTAAATAACAATCAAGGAGATGAAAAGGATGAAAAAAAGTCAAGTTTTTGCAGGAATTGCTCTAATAATCGCTATGGTATTTTTTGGAATTTATTTAAATGGTAAAACCGAAACACTGACACTCTTCCTAATCACTGGCCTAATACTGGGATACATATTGACAAGGTCCAGATATGGATTTGCTGGAGGAATCAAAAAGATATATCTAACGGGAGACGGAAGTCTGACAAAGGCCATCCTACTATTATTTGCAAGAACAGTAGTAGGAGCTGCAGGAGTTCACTATGGTGCAGCTAGTAAGGGGGCTGACATCGCAGCTAGGGCAGTAGAAGGAAGTGGAGTTATACCGGGCTCTCAGTTTATCAGGGATACAAACCTTCTA
>JARICQ010000144.1 GCA_029264075.1 Tissierellaceae bacterium
AGGGTGGAAATATAAGATTTCCAGCTCCAAAAAACATTGCAAACAATGCTGCTCCAAGTACAAATGCTTCATTATTTTTCTTTTTCCCCATTAATTACACCTCTCTTTTTTATTGTCTAAATTATAACATAGATCGAAAAATTAATAAAGTCATATTCATCAGAATATTCCAAGATTATTATTTTCTATACTTATAAGTGATTTTAGACTATAATATTATTTTAAGTTTCGATTGGAGTGTGAGAGATGAAATTTTCGGTTAGAGAAATGATTTTAATATCTATCTTTACTGGTCTTACTGCAATAGGGGCTGGAATAAGTATCCCCCTAGGAGAGGTGCCTATTACTATGCAGACCTTATTCGTCCTATTGTCAGGCTTTGTTTTGGGCCCAAAATTAGCCCCTATATCTCAAATTATATATATTCTTCTAGGCCTTATTGGAATTCCTATTTTTGCAAATTTCACTGGTGGTTTGCAGACTATAAGTAAGGCTAGCTTTGGTTTTTTGATAGGCTTTATATTTGCAGCCTATGCTGTTGGAAAAATTTCTAGAAGGGGAAGTTTGATTTCTAAAAAAAGGATATTTGTCTCTGCTCTTGCCGGCACACTAGTGATATATTTGTTTGGAATTCCTTATATGTATTTTATTTTGAATATTGTACTTTCTAGTGGCTTGAGTTTTTCAACTATTATCAAGACAGGATTGATCCTTTTTCTTCCTGGAGATCTTTTAAAGCTTGCTACAGTATATTTGGTGGCGATAAAAATTTTACCTGCCCTAAATTCTGAAATTATGGCTAGTTTAAAGTAAAAAACCTACTAAATTTAGAGTAGATAAAATATATTTTTATTCTATTATTATTGGTAAAAATAAGCTTATAGGGATTTTTCCAGAGAAATCCCCATAAGCTTATTTTATTTAAATCTTATATAATGTCAATTTACTTAATCATATTTGATATGGTTTTAAATTCTTCTGTTCCAGCTTTTTTTAGTAGGTCAAAGAGCACCGTCTCTGTATTAGTTATCACAGCTCCCATATCCCTCATCATACCTAATGCATTTTTGTAGTTTCCACGAGTCCTAGATGCTACTCCGTCCTTTACTATGTGGACTGAATAACCTTGTCCTAGCAAGTCTCTGCAAGTTTGAAGCACACATACATGAGTTTCTATACCCACTATTATTATTTTTTTCCTTCCGAGATCATCAAGCCTTTCATTTACTCCGCCTATACATCCCGTAAAGCTATTCTTTTCAAATACTTCTAGCTCATCATGTACACTTGAGATTTCTTCTAAGGTGCTTCCAAGTCCCTTGGGATATTGCTCTGTAACTAGCACTGGTAGATCCATCAGCTTTGATGCTTCCAAAAGCCTGTTTGTATTTTCAACTACCCTATCTCCCTGGTTCATGGCCTTTATAAGTCTTTCCTGAATATCGATGACTAAAAGTAAACTGTCTTCTCTTCTAAGTGTGTATTTTTCCATTTTTATCCTCCTAAAATTTATATTATATATATCCATCTATTCCCCTTATAGAAACTTCTCCTGAGTATATAGATTTTCTTCCTTCTTTAAATTCTACCAAAAGAGATCCATCTGGATTTATATCTAGGGCAATTCCTTTTTCTTCTTTAGACCCATCTATTAGTTTGATTTCATTTCCTATCAGTATGGAATTAGACCTTAGTATATCTATGACCCCTTCTAGGTCTTCATCTTCTTTAAAATTCATGTAATAGTTTTCAAATTCATTTAAAATACTCCCTATTACTTTTTGTCTATTTATTTTTTTCCCTTTTTCTATTTTTATGGATGTAGCCTTATCTTTTAAAATATCTGGGAAATCTTCCCTGTCCAAGTTTACATTTAATCCTATACCCATTATTACATATTCTACCCTATTTAAATCTCCACTCATTTCAGTGAGTAGGCCTCCTACTTTCTTTTTATTTATCAGTATATCATTTGGCCATTTGATTTTTGTCCTTATTCCTATTTTCTCCAAGCCACTATAGACTGCTGCTGCACCTATTTGAGTGATTCTTGAAACTTTAGAAGGCTCTATCTGCGGCTTTAAGACTATGGTCATCCAAATACCCTTGCCCCTGGGTGAAATCCATTCTCTACCCATTCTTCCCTTGCCAAGAGTCTGCTCTTCTGCTAGAAAGATAGTACCCTCATCTAGGCTAGAAGCTATTTCCTTGGCTAGCTTATTTGTAGATTCTATTGAGTCGAAATATCTTATATCTCTTCCCATAAAAATAGTTTCTAAGTAGCCCTCTATTTCCTTACAGAAGTCATTTTTATCTGAATCTGATATATTTAGCTTTTCATTCTTCATCTACCTTAACCCCTCTTAAATTTAATCTGTTCCGCGAAGATCATCCTCTTTGAATTTTAAAAAACTAGGACATATGTCCTAGTTTTTGTGTATTTTATTCAGTTGCTAATTCTTTTAAGTTTCCCATGAGCTTATAGTCCATCTTGCTTAAGGACTCCATGTCCTTGTTGCCTGTTAGGGTCATTAATATCTTTAGCTTGTAGATGGTAGCTTCAAGATAGTCTCTAGCATTGTCATATCCTCCGTGGAGCAAGAAGGAAAGTATCTCTCCAGATATACCTACCATATTTCCACCAATGGCGAGAGCTTTTATTATATCCATACTATCTCTTATTCCACCACTAGCTATTATATTGAAATCTTTGGAAACATTTCTAGTTTGAATAATTGAAAGTGCTGTCGGAATACCCCAATTGTATAGGTCCGAAAAGTCTATATCATTGTGTCTAATGTTCTCTATTTCTATAAAATTTGTACCCCCAGCTCCAGATATATCAATATTTCTAACACCTATATCATATAGCTTCTGGGCTACACTAGGAGCTATGCCAAAGCCGACTTCTTTGACTATAACAGGCTTACCTAGATTTTCAACAATATTTCTTATGTTTTCAAGAACTCCCCTAAAGTTTTTGTCTCCTTCAAGCATGACTAGTTCCTGGGCTGGATTTAGATGAAGCTGAATTGCATCTGCTTCTATCATATCTATAGCAATTTTTACATCTTCTATGCTAGACTGAGCATTTAGATTTGCTATAACTACTCCGCCTCGTCCTATGGTTTCTCTAACTATGGCAAAGCTTTCCCTGCACTTTTCATCTTCACAAAGAGCTATAGTTTGAGAGCCGACGGCCATTGGTATATTAAAAACCTTGGCAAGCTCTGCAAGTTTCTTGTTAATTTCCCAAGAAAAATCTGTTCCTCCAGTAATCGCATTGATGATTATGGGATAGTCTACATTTTTTCCTAAAAAACTTGTACTTGTATCTATTTCACCCATATTCAAATCTGGTAAAGAATTGTGCTCTAAAAAAACATCGTTCAAGAGTGTATTGCCTACAAAAGTTGATCTTAGATAATTCTCTACATGTTCTTTTTTTCTTCTTTCTCTCATTTTTTCACCTCTATCTATTAATCTAATAAATAGTTGCCAAACATATCCTCGACAATTCTATTTGTCTCATATTCATTATATATCCAATAGTCAAGTTTATCAATCCTTTTCCCTTCTCCAGGAATAGTTACAGTTTCCATGTTTTCAGTATCTAGGTTTTTAGCTGACATGGCACCCTTTAATATTAGATTCAAAGGTATATTGGTTTCAACATAATCGTAATATGTTTCTATTAGTTGTGGAAGCTTAAAAATGTTCTTTGGCTGCAAGGTTTGTTTTGCCAGCTCTTTTACAAACATCTGCTGGGACTCTATTCTTCCAATATCTCCATAGCCAGATGTTAGTGAGTTGTTTTTTCTCCATCTCAAAAAATCATGAGCATTTTGACCATCTAGGACTTGTAAACCTTTTTTAAGGTTTATATTTAGTGGTGGCTTGGCAGTTGGATCATAATATCTCATATTCCTAGGAACATCTATCTCGACTCCGCCTATGGCATCTACTATAGACATCACAGCTTGGTAGTCAACTTTTACATAGTATTCAAGGTCAATATTCAAAAAGTCCCTGACTGTTCTGATAGAAAGATCAGCGCCGCCATAGGCATGGGCATGGTTTATCTTGTCTTGCCTGCCTTTTACAAGAACTCTTGTATCCCTTGGTATAGATAGAAGCTTCATCTCTCCACTATCCAAATTAGCCCTTGCAAGCATCATCATGTCCGTTCGTGTACCATCTGACTTACTGACATCCTTTGCATCAACACCCATAACAAGTACTAGGATCTCATTTTCATCCTTTTCTTCTACTTCTTCTTCATCCTCATCTTCTTCTCCTATATCGCTGCTTTGGCCATTGCTTGCGACTGTAAGATTCTCATTAGAGAATAATACTTTGTCAATTCCAACAAAGATGACACCAAAAACCAATACCGATATTAAAAACGATAATAAAAATCTTTTCATGTTCACACCTCTTGAATTTTAAGTATACATTAAATAATACTACATATGTCATATAAATACAATTGAAAATATAGATAATTAGTTTACATTTTAGATACAAATTCTAATGGAAGAAGAAAATTTTAATATAAAAATTTAAAACCATCCCATAATTCAAGGATGGCTTT
This sequence comes from Tissierellaceae bacterium, assembly GCA_029264075.1. GTDB lineage: Bacteria > Bacillota > Clostridia > Tissierellales > Tissierellaceae > JARICQ01. The sequence continues at coordinate 4,595 of JARICQ010000144.1, forward strand.
TCTTTCATTTAGTTTTATTTTCCTGTACCTATTAATTCGGTAGCCTCTTCTATGAGCATTTGCCCCTGAGATAAAAGCTCACCATTTACTATGCCTTCATTTTGATTTATCATATTTATATATTTTCCTACTACAAATCCAGTAGATGAATCCTCAATGAGGGCAGTTTCTCTATAGCTACGAATCAAATCTTCTCTTATCATATCTGAATCATCTTCACTAATAGACGAATTTGGAAGCCCTAGCAAATACATGCTCAGTTTATTCCTATACATATTTATAGCTTCCCCGTATCTATCACCATCACCATACTGTGTGATGTAATTTTCAGTCCTAACTATTCTATCTGCAAGGTCTTCATATGAAATATATATCTCGCCATCTACAGCTGCTGGATCATTTGCATCCCTAGCCTTCAAATCTACATACTCTCTAACTTCATCAGATACATATTGGTCATACTTCTTAAAAGCCTCATAGTTTACAGCTGGATAATAGTCTCCTTCTAGGTTAATCATCCTATAGTTTTGGGAGTATAATCTCTCTAATTCCTCTCTGAGATCATCGTTTTCTAGTTCATCTATCTGATCTTCACTAATATATGCTTCTCCGCCAAATTTGTCATAGAGTTCATCTTCTGTATCTATTGCTCTGATTTTTTGCCCAAGATCGTCTAACTCTTCTTCTGTCCTAGTCATTAATTTTGATACCATTTCATCCATTTCTATTTCAGATACTCCTTCTAGATTCCTATCTATCATATCCTCAGCATCAGCCAGTGATTCTTCAACTTTCACTTCAAAATCTGAAAGGATTTCTTCTCCTGTCTTTTCATCTTCATCTGAACTTGGATCTAGGTCTTCTTCGGTGATTACATCATCACCATCAGTTAGCTCACCTTCATCTTGATCATTTGTGCATCCAACTGCCAATGCTAGAATAAGTATAAAGCTAGCCACCAGGTATAGGATTTTTTTCATACTATCACGTCTCCTTTGTCTTCTTTTATAGTCTATATATACCCAGTTAAAATTCTTTACAACTTTAAATTCTCTTGGAAAAATATAGATGCAAGATTTTAAACATAAAAACAATCCCCTTGCTCTAGATCTTATTTTTTAATCTAGCTAGCATAGGGGGTATATAATTTTAAATATTTTTCTTATATTTGATTTTTAACTAGGTCAGCATAAGTTTCCCTTCTCACTATCAGCCTATCCTGTCCATCCCTTATCATCACTACTGCTGGCCTAGGTAATTTGTTGTAGTTGCTTGCCATAGAATAATTGTAGGCTCCTGTGGCCAATACAGCTAAGATGTCACCTGCTTCTACTTGTGGAATTTTTAGGTCCCAGATGAGTATATCTCCACTTTCACAACACTTGCCTGCTATAGTAGCCACTTCAGTTGGGCTTTTATCTGCCTTGTTTGCTACAATTGCCTCATATTCCGCCTGGTAAAGACTGGGCCTTGGATTGTCTGCCATACCTCCATCTACTGAAACATAGGTCCTCACTCCTTCAATCTCTTTAATAGAACCTATTGTATAAAGGGTGATCCCTGCCTCAGCTACAATCCATCTTCCTGGCTCTATAGTTATTGTAGGCCTTTCTAGCCCATATTCTTTGGTAGATTTTTCTACTTCTTTTACTATTTCATCTGTAAAATAAGCAAGGGGCCTTCTATTTTCATCACCTGCATACCTTATTCCATAGCCACCGCCAGTATTTAGCTCCTTGGTCACAAATCCAAACTTATCTTTAACATCTTTCATTAATTTGACAATTATTTGGATTGACTTTAGATGGCTTTGATTGTCAAACAATTGGGAGCCTATATGAGAATGAAAACCTAACAACTGGATATTTTTCATTTCACTTAACTTTTCCATCCCTTTTTCGATGCTCTTTTTATTTAAAGGTATGCCAAATTTTGAATCTACCTGACCAGTTTGAATATATTTGTGAGTATCGCTATCTACTCCTGGACTAATTCGAAATAATATTTTTACGATTTTCTTGTATTTATATCCCGCACTTTCAACCAAATCAAGCTCCCCTATATTATCTACAATTATTCTTCCTACATCGTTTTTTACTGCCATTTCTATTTCTTCTATAGATTTATTATTCCCATGAAAAATAACCCTATCCATGGGGAAATCAACTTCCAAGGCAGTATATAGCTCTCCTCCAGATACTACATCCATACCTAGTCCTTCTCTTTTTATAATTCTTGCCATTTCTTTAGTTAAAAAAGCCTTGCTAGCATAAAAGGCCTCGGTATTGGGATGTTTATTTAAAAAATCATCCCTGATCTCCTTGCAGCGATCATTTATAAGGTCTTCAGACATTAAATATAATGGAGTCCCATATTTTTTTGCTAGTTCTACCGTATCCATCCCAGCAAATATTAGATTGCTCATTTTATTCCTCCTTTTGTATATTTCATATCCCAATTGTAAAACATGGCTAAGATACTGTCAACAAAAATAGCTATAGATGGAAGGCTCTTTTTCAAGCCTTCCATCTATAGCTAGTGTCAAAATCCTTTGATAAATTATTTAATGCTAAAATCCTTTGTCCAAATTTATATTCTTATCTTAAATCTCACCTATTTCAATTGCCCCTACAGGACACTTATCTTTTGCTTTTCTTGCATTTTCTTCGGTCTCTGGCTTTATATAATCAACCACAGTTGTTGCAATATTTTTATCTCCACTTTTATCCATTGTAAAGTAATTAGAAGAAACATTAACACATATTCCACACCCGATACAAGTTTCTTCCCTTACCCTTATTTCTCCTTTGTTTAAGCTTTCTTCTCTAAGAGGAATGTCTTCTCTCTTTACTATCTTAGATACAAGGTAACCCATAAGGATAATTGATATAACGGTAAATATCCATCTGGTAACCATGAATTTAACTCCTAAGAATTTCACCTCATTAGCGAGCATTGGTATCTTAACCACTGCCCAGGCACTTAATATGACTACTATATTTCCAACACTTGCACCTTTTTTAAGCAGTGTCTTTGCCACTGGAAAGGCTGCATATATAGGTCCTGCTGAAATGCTTCCAAGGGCTAGGGCTGTAAAAGAACCACGCAGTCCAGACTTTTCACCTAGAGCCTTCATTATTAGATTTTTAGGAACCCAGGCATCTATTAAGGCAGTCAAAAGAAATACTACAGGCATGATAATTAACATTTCCCTT
>JARICQ010000003.1 GCA_029264075.1 Tissierellaceae bacterium
CTCAATCCTTACAGAGTTTTCACCCGAAGATGCTGGGAAAATCTCAAGTATATCTCCCCTAACCCTGAATGTTCCTCTTATGAAATTTATATCATTTCTCATATATTGGATATCTATCAACTTCCTCATGATATCATCTCTATCCCTTGTCATACCAGGGCGAAGTGATACTACTAGGTTTTCATAATCTATTGGGTCTCCAAGTCCATATATACAAGAAACTGATGCAACTATAATTACATCCCTACCCTCATATAGTGCAGCCGTTGCAGAGTGTCGCAATTTATCTATTTCATCGTTAATCGATGCGTCTTTTTCTATATAGGTATCAGAGTGGGCAACATAGGCCTCTGGCTGATAATAATCATAGTAACTTACAAAGTATTCAACTGAATTCTCAGGAAAAAACTCTTTAAATTCTGATGCCAGTTGATAGGCCAGAGTTTTATTGTGAGCTATTACCAGGGTCGGTTTCTGAACCTTTTCTATTACATTTGCCATGGTAAAAGTCTTTCCCGATCCTGTAACCCCAAGTAGGGTCTGATGCTTAAAATCTTTATCTAATCCCTCTGCCAATTTATCTATCGCATCTGGTTGATCACCAGTTGGTATATAATTTGAATGTATTTTAAATTCTTTCATATTCACACCTCTATCCTATTTTGAACATTTGTTCATACCTTAATATTATATATTTAATTCTTATCTTTGTCAAAAGATATATTTTAATTCTCTTATAATCTATTCTTATCCTTTTTAGGATAATATTAACATTATAGCTTGAACAAATAATCTTAATATAGTAAAATATCCCTAGGAGGTAAAAAAACATGAATAAGAAAATTATTGTTTTATTATATCTATTGATCTCAACACTTTTGATTGGATGTTCAAGTGCAGAGCAAACCGCAATAGATGCAGCATCTGGTTCGAAAATCAAAGAAAATATAGAATATACTATTGAACAAATATACTTTTCAAAATCATTTCAATCAATCTCGCCAAGTATAAAGGTTTCAGAAGTTGATGGCAAAAATAAAATTTCTTTAAATCTAGGCTTATCTGAGTACTCAGAAATAAGTATCGATGATATGAAGATTGAAGGCGATCAATTCAATGTCTATATATCTGGAAATAAGGATCCATCGACAAAAAACTTATCTGTTCCGCAAATCATATTAGAACTTAAGGATAATTCTATTGAAGACTTGAAAAATATCGATTTCAATATAATCTACAATGACTATGAATATATTGATATAAAGTATAAGATTAATGATGTCTTAAACAAGCTAGAATCTCAATTTGAATTAGCCCTGAATTCATCTCCAAACTTTAATTTAATAAAGAAAGATGATGAAATCCTTTGGAAAATTGAATATAAAAATATAGTTTCTAAAGATGGAGAAAATTACCCACTTATTAATTTAAGTGCAGATGTTGATGCTAACACAGGTGAACTGCTAGAGTATAAAAAAGAAAATATATCATCTGTAGTAGATATGGGAAACATATTGGACTTTAACAATGAAAATAGTTTCTTATATGAAAAAACAGTAGATATCAAGAAAGACAAAAGTCAAAGTGAGCTATGGTTGTTTGATAGTATAGAAAAAGAAAAGACTCTAATATACAACTGTAGTCTACCTATTTCAGCAGCTGCAACATCAGATGATCTATCACATATAGCCTTCATAGAAAAAAATGAGAACCTAAGCCAAGCATACATTTATTCTAAAGATGATGATAAGGTCTATAAGCTGCAACTTGAAAATGACTTCAACCCACAGATAATAAGATGGAGGACAAGTGATCTACTATATCTGCTCGAAAACAAAGAAAATAGATCTCTTATATACTCTTATGACATAAAGACAAATAATGTTGAATTGGTTTCAGATACAAATAAAAATATAAGTAATATTGTAGCTGGTCAAAATGGTTTTATAGTTGCTGAAACTATAGAGAAATCGACAAATAAAAAACTATCCTTTACCAGTGACTTCAAGAAATACAAAAGTATAAATGATGGATTTAACCCAAAGTTCATAAACAACTCTACTATTGCCTATCTTGAAAATGATGAAAGGCTAGATATAGATTACTTGGTAATCTATGATCTTGAAGGTGAAAAGATATTCTCAAAAATAATGGAAGATGTAGTTGAATATAAGCCAGGCTCATCTGGAAATATTATCTACCTGAAAAACAATCCCAATTATAAGGATTTTACACTTTCAAACTATTTGATAGATCTTAAAGAATCAACAGATTTGATAGATATAATAGACAAAAATGTATACTATAATGATAAGGAAAATCTAATTTATTTAAATGTTGGACTAGCTGTCAAAGATGAAAGTTTGAACATCATCTACTCTATTAAATTAAAAGAATAAGCAAAACCCCTTAAGTAAGATACCTTAGGGGGTTTTAATATTAAAAACTCAGTTGTGATTTCGAATGTTTATTCTATCTTAGACCTTATCTCATCTATTGCAGTTTGGAGCTGATTGTCATTTTCTATATTATTTAATCCTATTTCTTCCACACTTTCATCCAACTCTACTTCTATGTCTGGGTCAATTCCTACCCCATGAATGTTAATACCATTTGGAGTAAAATATTCAGAAATAGTAAGTTTTATTCCAGATCCATCTGGAAGGTCATGTAGTCTTTGAACTACGCCTTTTCCGAATGTTGTTGTCCCTATAAGAACTCCTCTTTCCCTATCTTTTACAGCTCCTGCAAGTATCTCTGAAGCTGATGCAGACCCTCCATTTACAAGTATAGCCAATGGATAGTCTACCATCTTGTCATCTGACTTCTCATAGATCCTTGTTCCATCCTTGGTTTCTGTATATACAATATCTCCCTTTCCAAGCAATTCATCTGAAATTTGAACAGTTCTTGAAAGAAGTCCTCCTGGATTGTTCCTTAAATCTATGATAAGGCCTTCTATATTCTCTCTTCCAAGCCTATCAAGCTCTGATTTAAAATCTCTGTATGTTTGCTCGTCAAAGCTGCTGATATTGATATATCCTATATTTTCCTCTATTACACCAGCCTTTATAGTTTCTATTCTAATTATCTCTCTAATGATTTCTAAATCAAATACTTGATTTTCTAATCCTTCTTTTGTTCTCATAATTGTCAATACTACTTGTGTTTCAGGTTCGCCTTTCATTTCTTTTACAGCCTCATCCATATTTTCTGCTAAAAATTCTTCTCCATTAACTTTTATTATCTTGTCCCCGCTTTTGATCCCTGCTCTTTCTCCTGGTGTATCTGCTATTGGAGAAACTACAGTTATCAAATTGTCATCCCCTGGAGTGACAACTACACCAATTCCTCCAAAGCTACCACTAGTTTGTTCCATCATTGATGCGTATTCATCTCTTGTCATATAAACTGAATATGGATCTTCTAGTGAGCTTAATATGCCCTTGAGCTGACCCTCCATTAGATCTTCATCATCAATATCCCTTAAATAATTATCCTTTACATAGTTCTTGACTGAGATCACCTTGGCATAATCATCATAAACACTTTTTAATTTGTTATATTCCGCTAGGGAAACATAGGCCTTATTGTTAAAAGTTACACTCATCAAATTTGTTAATCCAAAAGTCAATAAGCTTGTAACTATAATTGTAAATACTAATAAAGCTGCGACCTTCTTTTTTGACATTTAATCACCTCTATCTTCCACTTATATATAAATATATCTCTTCTGTACGAAAATTATACCACTCTAGTCATTTGATTTCAAAGAAATCAAAAAAAGGGGATTTAATTCCCCTTTAACCATGCTATTGGATCTTGATATGCTCCATTTTTCCTTACTTCAAAATGAAGATGTGGTCCTGTAGACATTCCTGTACTACCTATCCTAGCTATAGTATCACCCTTATTTACACTTTGACCATTTTGAGCTATCAATGATGAATTGTGTGCATAAAGTGTCACTATACCATCACCATGATCTACCATTATTACTTTCCCATAGCCTCCAAGGCTACCTGAATGTATGACTATACCAGAAGCTCCTGCTATTACATTGCTTCCTGAAGGTGCTGGAATATCTATACCTGAGTGGAATTTCTTCTTCTTAAGTATAGGATGGATTCTGTATCCAAAGGGAGAACTTATTCTGTTATATCCTGGCACTGGCCATGACATTACTCCACCTGAATAGGCACTTGTATTTACCTGCATTTTCAAGATTTTATCTTCCATTTCCTTGGCAAGATTATTTAGACTATCATATTCTTTTTCTAATGCAACATGGTCTTCTTCAAGTCTTCCCATCAGTTCTTCTTTTGCACGAGTCGCTCTTGCTAGATCTCTTTTCCTGTCTTCTAACTTGCTTTTAGATACTTCCACTTTTGATTTTTGAGAACTCAGCTCCGCTTCTCTTGCATCTATGATATCTCTTTGTTCTTTCATATAAGAGATAAGTTCGGTATCATGCTTGGCTATCGATTTAAGCATATCTTGGCGTGATAAAAAATCTGAAATACTGTTAGATGAAAGAAGTATCTCTATATATCCTGCACTCCCAGTCTTATCCATTACCCTAATCCTTTGATTGAAAACCTCTTGTTTTTCTTCAATGTTTTTTTCTGCCTCAGCTAATTCTTCTTGTGTTTTCTTTATATCTGCTTCTAATTGATTTATCTCTTCTTCTACTTTATTTAATTCATCATTTGCTGTGTTTAGTTTTTTATCTAATTCTTCTATTTCATTTTTTACACCAAGTGCTTGATTCCTAATAGATTGCATTTCATCTTTCTTGTCATCAATTTGTTTTTCTACATCTTTTTGCTTGCCCTTCAACTCATTTAATGATTCTGCATAAACTGCACTTATATTGAATAGCATTATAAAGGCCAATATTAAATAAGCTATTCTGCTCCTAAAATTCATATCATTATTCCCCCTATACATTCAAAAATCTTTTTAAAGATAATATACTGCCGAGCGATCCTATGCCAACTCCTATTGCTGTAAATATTATTGCTATATCCTTAAATAAGGTTGCTGGTGGCACTAGATATACTGTAAACAAAAGATAAAATCTATCATTTACAGATTGAAAGAAATATTCATATCCATAGTTGATTATAAGTATGGATATAACTGCCCCAAATAGACCGAATAATATACCTTCAATAACAAAAGGACCCCTTATATATCCATTTGTTGCCCCTACATACTTCATAATATTGATTTCTCTCTTCCTTGATGCCACTGTTATCTTAATTGTATTTGCTATTATAAATATAGATACTAGAACCAGCATTCCTACTATTATAGTTCCACCAATCTGTATGTATTTAGAGAATATCATCAATTTGTCTATTACATCTTTATAGTAATTTATAGACTCAACGCCTTCTATCTGGCTTATATTATCTACTACAAGATCTGCATATTCAATATCTACCAATTGAACTTTGTATGAATCTTGTAGAGGATTGTCATCCTCAAGTCCATCAAGTAGATTTGAATCGTCTCCCCAATCTTCTTTCATTGACTCCAGCCTGCGATCCTTTGAATGAAATATTACAGAGAGCACTCCTTCTTCAGATGCTATCTCTTCTTCTATGCTATCTAAATCTATGTTTTCTAAATCATCTTCTAATAAAATCTGAATCTCATCAAATTTAGTCCTAGTTTCCATAACTGCATTATTTATGCTTAAGATAAGGATAAGAACTAGTCCAAGAATAATCAAGACTGCAGATATAGAGCTAATTGATGCGACTCCCATGCTCCTATTCCTCCACATCCCTTGGAATCCCTGCTTGAACATGTTTTTAAATATGCGAAATCTCATTTATATATCCACCCTTCTGTTCATCTCTGATAAGTTTTCCTTCATGAATTTCAACCACTCTTTTTTTCATGCTATTAACTATTTCCTTGGCATGTGTTGCCATGACAACTGTAGTGCCCCTATGATTGATATCTAACAAGACTCTCATAATATCCCAAGCAGTATCAGGGTCTAGGTTTCCAGTGGGCTCGTCTGCAATTAAAACGGGTGGATTGTTTACTATTGCTCGAGCAATAGAGACTCTTTGCCTCTCTCCCCCTGATAGTTGATCGGGATAGCTTGAAGACTTTCTACTTAAATTGACCATACCAAGAACCATAGGTACTCTTCTTCGTATTTCCTTTGAACTCTCTCCAACAATTTCCATTGCAAATGCAACATTTTCGTAAACTGTTTTGTTTGGCAAAAGCCTAAAATCTTGAAACACTACACCTATATCCCTTCTAATGTATGGTATCCTTCTATTTCTTACACTTGTTATATCTCTATCATTTAATGTAATCTCTCCTTGAGTTGGGTTTTCTTCTTTTAAAAGCAGCTTGATAATAGTTGATTTTCCAGCTCCACTTGTACCAACCAAAAATATAAACTCTCCCTTTTTTATATCTAAGTCAATATTAGACAAGGCTTTTACATCATTATCGTACTTTTTGCTTACATTTGAAAATTTAATCAATCCTTTGTCACCTCATCTCTTATTCCATTATATATCTTATCGGTCTAAATTTCTATTCTTTTACATTCTTTTTACATTTTTCCTAATCTATATTATAATATATAATGCAAGATAAATAAACCATTAGAGGTGATTTTGTTGGATAAAAAAACTTTAAGAAAGAAAATGCTCCGCAATAGGTCTGAAATAGCCAAAGAAACAAGAGAAGAATATAGCAAAAAAATAGCAACTTCTCTATATGAGACAAATCATTATAAAAATGCCAAGACTATCATGGCCTTTATTAGCTTTGGAAGTGAAATAAATACCAGATATATAATCGACCATGCTATTAAAGAAGGCAAGATAGTAGTTATCCCAGTAATGGTTCCTGAAACTAGAGAGCTCAAAGTATCTAGAATACTAGATTTTTCAGAACTAGAAGTTGGTCACTACAATATTCCCACTCAAAAAAAGAAATTTTTAAGATTTCTAGATCCAAAGACAATCGATCTGATACTCACACCTGGCCTTATCTTCGCTAGGGATGGATATAGAATAGGATATGGCGGGGGATATTACGATAGATTTTTAGAGATCTACGGAGATATAGATAAAATTGCTATTGGTTTTGACATGCAAGTAGTTGACAAGGTACCAACCGATGAATATGATATTCCAGTAGACTATATCTTGACAGAGAAAAACTTTATAAAGGTTTAAAACAATAAAAATTAATTATAGGAGCCCTAAAATCAATGATTTTAGGGCTCCTATAATTAATCATTCAAACTTTCTTCATTTATCTCTGCATAGATATTTAACTTGTCTTGGACAGCTCTATTTACTGTATCTTTTTCAAAGTCTCCATTTTCATCTCTAGATCCTGCCTTTACTCCAGTGAGTATCTCTATACCTTGATCTATGGTAGATATTGCATATATAGAAAAAACTCCATCTTCCACTGCCTTGACTACTTCATCCGCTAACATTAAATTATCTACATTTTGTATGGGTATGATAACACCTTCTCCGCCTTTAAATCCCTTTACCTTACATACTCTAAAGAAACCTTCGATTTTTTCATTTACTCCGCCAATAGGCTGTATTTTACCCTTTTGATTCACCGATCCAGTGACTGCTATGCCTTGTTTGATTGGTAACTCTGCAAGGCTTGAAAGCAAGACATACAACTCCGTACTTGAGGCACTATCACCATCAATTCCATCATAGGATTGTTCAAAGGTAATACTTGCACTTAAGGACAATTGTATATCTTGAGCATGTCTTTCACCCAGATAGCCAGTGAGTATTAGTACTCCCTTGTCATGAATACTACCACTTTGATCTACTTCTTTTTCAATATTTATAATTCCATCTTTTCCAAAGTAAGTGTTTGCAGTTATTTTTGTGGGTCTTCCAAATGAATACTGACCAAGGTCTATGACAGATAGCCCATTTATTTCACCAACTTTTTCTCCATAGGTATCTATGATTAGGGTTTCATCTTCTATCATCTCTAATATTCTTTCTTCATATATATTGTTTCTATATCTTTTCTTTTCAACTGCTTTTTTAATATCTTCCTTATCCACTATGGTCTTGTCTTCTGCTCTTGCCCATCCATCTGCTTCATAGATTATCTCAACTAATTCATTAAATCTTGAAGTAAGCTTATTTTTTTCATCGGAAATCCTACTACTTAAATCTATAAGGCTTGCAATTGCACCTTTATGAAAAGGAAGAAGTTTTTCTACTTCACACTGATATGCAACAAAATTACCTATTTTTAATATGTTTTTATCAGTTTTTTCCATTTCTGTATCAAAGTCTGCCTTTATTTTAAATAGCTTTCTAAATTCTTCGTCATATAGATAAAGGATATGATGTGTATTGTAATCTCCTACTACAATAACCTTTATATCTAAGGGTATAGGCTCAGGATCTAAGGTCTCGGCCGCTATACTTAGACCTGTTATGTTTTCTATCTTCAACTTCTCCATGGTCAAGGTTCTCTTTAAGGCTTCCCATGAATATTGATTCCGAAGTATGTCCCTTGCCTGTATAATTATATAACCTCCATTTGCGCAATGAAGCGAGCCAGCCTTTATCCTTGTATGGTCTGTTTTAGCAACTCCGAGTTCATTTGCATACTCAAATTTACCGAACAGATTGTAGTAGTTTGGGTTCATCTCTCTTATTATAGGGGCACCCTTGTTTTCACTATTATCTACAAATAAATTAACAGAGTATCTCTTTAAAAAATAAGCCTTTTGATCTCCCCTTACAAGCAGCTTCTCCATATAATTAGCTTCTTCAGTTTCTAAAAACATTTCATAGTTTTTTATGATATCTTTTTTCATGGCCTGCAAGAAATTATTTACGTCTACATTGTTCCTGTATTCTACTTGAATAGGACCTATAAACTCAGTTGCAGCCAATGATACTGCATCTTCTTTTAGTTTCTCAAGTTCAGCTACTAGCTTTTCTTCAATATTTTTTATTTCTTTTATCTGATCATAAGATTTTTGAGTTAATTCCATTGATGTGTTTGCCAACTCCTCCATTTCTTCATCAGATAATTTATCTAAATCCTTATCTGTCATTGGCTTTCCATCTACCAGTGGAATAGTGAGGAGTCCATTTTCACTGTGCTTAAACATGAAATTGTAATCCTTTGCTGCAAAGTTATTTAATTCTTCTAATACATCTGATGCAAGTTTTTTATTAGCATTAAATGCGTTATTTTTACTATCCTCATATCCCTTTGAACTTAGGGCCTTAGGTATTTCTTCTTCTATTCTCCTAATACTATTTTTTACTAATCTTTTTAATCTTTTACCTTGTCCAGGCTCCATGCTTATTGCAATTGGATTGTTTGGTTTGTCAAAATTATAAACATAGCACCAATCCTTGGGGGTGGCCTTCCTATTAGCAAAATCCTTTGCAACTATATATGAATATGAGTTTTTACCTGTCCCGGACAAGCCAGAAACATATATATTGTATCCTTTTCTTTTCATAGATAAACCATATTTAAGAGCCTCCATAGCCCTATCTTGGCCAATTAATTCACGATCCACCTTTAAGTCTTCCGTTGTCTCATATGGAAAAATATCTGGATCACAATAGTTTTTTAACTTTTCCAATGAAATTTTATATTTATTTATCATACTACACCTCCAAATCACTAATACTATTATACCCTACTTTATGCTTTAATATATTCATTTTTAGATTTTATCTTATTTGATTTTAAAAATAAGTCAAATTTTTGATAATCTTTCTACAATTTTTTTGCTTTCTCACTGTTTTTAAATAAATCAACTTAGAAATCATCTTCTTTTTATTCTATTATAAAATAAGATAACCTTGCAATTAGTAGAGTCTAGTAATATTGTTAAATCTCTGGCACGATATTTGCAATTAAGTATTGACAAGAAACTTAAAAGGGGGAAATGAAATGACAGGATCATGGACTATTGATGCATTTATTATTGGATGTATACTTCTTATTATAATTCCAATAGTCATATGGGTTTACAGAGAAGTATATAAAAAGAAAAGGAGTGATGAAAAGTGATTAACTGGATTATATTCATTATAGCATCAGCTGGTTTGATAGGTGTCGGTGCTTTCTCTAATCGTAAGATAAAAACTGCTGAAAAATCAGGAGAAGGATTTTTACTAGGCGCAAAGCAGATAGGAGCTTTTGTAGGTGCTGGAACACTTATGGCTACCGGCTATAGTGGATGGGGTTTCATTGGTTCTCCAGGAACAGCCTATGCTTATGGTACTATTGAAATTCTTGCAAATTTCTTTTTTGCTCCAGCAATTACCTTTGGAACTTTAATGTTCGCAGGTTTTATGCGTAGACAGGCTGATAAATCTGGTGGTCTAACAGTCCCAGAATATATGGCTACAAGCCATAGGGGAACTGAGAAACAAAGAAGGGTTGTACACTTTGTTGGTGGTATAGCAACCTTTGTATTCCTTTCTGTATATATCATAGGACAGATCAGAGCAGTTGGCCTTGTAGCATCTGAATGGCTTGGTATTACCCAGGCATTGGCATCAATTATATTAATGCTTGTAGTTGTTACCTTTACAATGCAAGGTGGACTTTTAGCTGTAGCTATTACAGATACAATCATGTGCATGGGAATGCTTATAGCCTCTGTTATTGTATTCATTACAATTATTCAGGATGTTTCTATAATGGAGTTGATTTCTCAAGTAGGAAATTTGAGAACTGAATTTATAAACCCCACTACTTCGG
>JARICQ010000004.1 GCA_029264075.1 Tissierellaceae bacterium
ATACACAAGACCTTCTCAACACCTCACGGTGGTGGAGGACCAGGATCAGGACCAATAGGTGTTAAATCTCACCTTGAGGAATTCCTACCAGTTCCAGTAGTTAGAAAAGATGGAGAAAGATATTATTTAGACTATAATGTTGAAAACACTGTAGGAAAGGTAAAAGACTACTATGGACACTTTGGTATCCTTGTAAGAGCTTACACTTATATCTTGACTATGGGTAGTGATGGACTCAAAAGAGCTAGTACTATGTCAGTATTAAATGCTAACTATATGGCTCAAAGATTAAAAGAGTACTACAACTTACCAATAGATACACTTTACAAGCATGAGTTTGTATTGGGTGGATTAAAGGATAAGAGCTTAGATGTAACCACTCTAGATATAGCTAAGAGATTACTTGACCTAGGATATCATCCACCAACAGTTTACTTCCCTATTATCATAAATGAAGCAATGATGATAGAGCCTACAGAGACTGAGAGCAAGGAAACTCTAGATGAATTTATAGATGCTTTGATTCAAATATCTAAAGAAGCTAAAGAGGATCCACAATTGCTTAAGGAAGCTCCACACAACACTGTAGTAAGTAGACCAGATGAAACCAGAGCAGCAAGACATCCTATATTAAAATATGGAGATATAGCAGAAGAATAAGAAAAGATAAATTAAAGGGTACACCAACTGGTGTACCCTTATTTTTTTCGAGACTATATTTAATCTCGTCAAGATAAAATCAAAAAAACCTATTAAAAATCTATTAATATGTTAATATATATATTAGATTAAATTATATAAAAAATAAAAAGGAGCTTTATATGAAGAAAAAAAATATAATAATTATTTCCATATTGATATTATTATTTTTAATTATCGGTATAATGGTAAGAAATGAAAGTGGAGGTATCTTATTTGATAAAATTATACTCAATTTAATACATAAAAATGAAAATCCAATTCTATTTCCTATAATGAAGGGCATATCTTTTGTTGGATCTGCATATTTTCTGATACCCTTCGTCTTAGTCTTGGTGGTATACAATTTCTATAAGAAAAAACCTTATACAATCAAACTACTTCTTATATCTACACTTGGGTCCTATCTTGCTAATTTTATACTTAAAAATATATTCAATAGAACAAGGCCCTTGGATCATTTTTTAGTAGAGCAGGGGGGACTGAGTTATCCCAGTGGACATTCTATGGTTGCTATGACATTTTATATGACACTGGCCTACTTGTTTACTAAAAACATGAGGGATCAAAAGAAAAGGAACTGGATATATATATTGGCATCCATCATGGTAGTTTTGATGGGAGTAAGCAGGCTCTATCTAGGTGTCCATTGGCCAACAGATATAATAGGAGGCTACTCAATTGGCTATGTATACTTTCTAATAAGTATTCATATAGTCAAAGAAAAAGATAAGGATCAGCCTATATAGGATTCAATCAGGAGGAAAATATGAAGAACTTTAAGAGATTATTATATTTTATGAATGGCTATAAGTGGATTTATTTACTGGCAATGATATCCATACTTATTTCTCAAATCTTTACCACCATATCTCCACTCATAATTCGAACAAGCATAGACAATATTATTGGAGATCAAATAATAGTCAACCCTATCATAAAAACTATAGTAGACATATTGGGAGGAAAGGATTTTTTAAGAGAAAGAATCTGGATAATTGGAATTTTGATAGTCTTAGTTGCTATATTTAGAGGAATATTTCTATATTTCAAGAATACCTTGGCAAGTAAATCAGCTGAGAATACTACAAAAAAGATAAGAGATAGTTTGTATGACCATATTCAAAGATTGCCCTACAAATACCATGTAAGTTCAGATACTGGAGAATTGATTCAAAAGTGTACATCTGATGTTGAAACCATTAGAAAATTTCTCGCCATCCAACTTGTAGAAGTCGCAGGATCCTTATTTATGTTGTTTTTTATACTCTATATAATGTTTGGAATAAATACAAAGATGGCCCTTGTATCTACAATAGTACTTCCTATTACATTTTTATTTTCATACGTATTTTTCAAAAAAGTTAAGAGAGACTTTACAGCTTCAGATGAGGCAGAGGCTAGGATGACTAGCAACTTACAAGAAAATCTAACCGGAGTAAGGGTAGTCAAGGCTTTTTCAAGACAGAATTTTGAAATTGAAAAATTTGATAAAAAAAACAAGGACTATCAGAAGCTCACCTTTAAGCTTATAAAAAACCTATCTAGCTACTGGGCCCTGTCAGATTTCCTGAGCATGGGTCAAGTTGGCATTGTCCTCATATTTGGAAGTTATCTCTCCTTTAGTGGAGAGCTTTCTCTTGGCAGCTTGATAGCATTTGTAACTTATGTAAATATGCTTATTTGGCCAGTCAGACAGATGGGTAGAACCCTTACTGATATGGGAAAGGCAAATGTTTCACTGATTCGAATTGGTGAAATTTTTGCAGAGGAAATTGAAGTCTTGGAAGAAAATGATGATAACCTTGATATAAGGGGAGATATAGAATTTAGGAATGTTAGCTTTGAATATGAGGATAAAAGAAAGGTTTTAAGCGACATAAATTTCAAGATAGAAGAGGGAAAGACCCTGGCCTTAATAGGACCCACTGGCTCAGGAAAGAGCTCTCTTGTCAACCTACTACCCAGGCTATATGAATACACAGAGGGGTCTATCCTCATAGATGGTAGAGAGTTGAATACTATAAATAAAAAGCTAATAAGAGAAAAGATAGGCTTGGTACTTCAGGAGCCATTTCTTTATGCAAAGACTATCAAGGACAATATAAGGCTGCAAGATCCCTCGCTCAAAGATACAAGGGTATATGATGCGGCAAGAATTGCATCTATTCACAATGATATAAAATCCTTTGAAGAAGGATATGAAACACTAGTTGGAGAAAGAGGTGTATCACTTTCAGGAGGGCAAAAACAGAGGATGGCTATTGCAAGAACTATAATCAACAATTCGCCTATTTTAATATTTGACGATTCCCTATCTGCTGTCGATACCCAAACAGATATATCTATTAGAAAGGCACTTAACAATAGGAAAAACAAGTCTACAGCTATTATTATATCCCATAGGATCTCAACGGTATCGGAGGCAGATCTGATTCTCGTCTTAGATAAGGGAAAGATTATACAAAGAGGAAGGCACAGAGATTTGATATTAGAAGATGGATTATACAAGAGGATATACCAGATACAAAATTCATTGGATAATTAAATAAGAAGCTAGCTAGGAGAGTTTTTATGGAAGAAGAATTTCAAGGAAAAAATAAATTAAATAAAAGTGTATGGCTGGAGCTAGTTAAATATTTAAAGCCTTATAAGTTTCAGTTTTTTATACTCTCGCTAATGATGGTAGGACTTGGAATAATAGATACTATTTTTCCTCTTTTAACCAAGTACGCAATAGATAATTTTGTAGAAAAAAACAGCCTTATAGGAATAGATAGCTTTGGCCTAGTATATATGGCCTTGGTACTTACACTTTCTATAACTGTATTTGCATTTATAACATTAGCTGGGAAGTTAGAGACACAGATGGCCTATGATATTAGAAGCTTGGCTTTTGAAAAGCTTCAGAGACTCTCCCTATCCTACTATGATGACAAGGCTATAGGCTGGATAATGGCTAGGATGACAAGTGATATAAACAGACTATCAGAAACTATATCTTGGAGTCTGGTAGACCTTTCCTGGGGCTTTTCTATGATGATAGCCATCACTATAGCCATGCTGAGCCTTAATGCAAGGTTGGCCCTTATAACCCTATCTGTAGTTCCCCTACTGGCTATTGTCAGCCTTTATTTTCAAAAAAAGATATTGGGAGCACAAAGAAGGGTAAGGAAAATAAATTCAAAGATTACAGCTTCATATAATGAGGATATTCAGGGAGCTAGGACTACAAAGACACTGGTGCGAGAATTGATAAATTTAGAAGATTTTTCCAGCCTAACAGGATCTATGAGGGACAGCTCTATAAGGGCCACTATTATATCATCTGTTTATCTTCCAATCGTACTCACTCTTGGAAGCATAGGAACAGCCCTTGTAATTTCATATGGTGGTCAGGCCATCATTTTAGATATAATCTCATACGGAACATTGGCAGTATTTATATCATATGCTGCTCAATTTTTCCAACCAATTAGGCAAATTGCAGTCATATTTTCTGAGCTGCAATCAGCCCAGGCCTCAGCAGAGAGGATATTTTCACTTTTAAATGAAGAAGTGGATATAGTTGACCGTGGGGGAGTCTTAGATACCTATGGGGATATACTAAATCCAAAGTCTGATATGTGGCCAGATATAAAGGGAAGGATAGAGTTTAAAAACGTTGATTTTTCATATAAAGAAGGGGAAAAAATACTAGAGAATTTCAATTTGCTAGTATATCCTGGTCAAACTATTGCCCTTGTTGGAGAAACTGGATCTGGAAAATCTACTATTGTGAACTTGTTTTGTAGATTTTACGAGCCAGTAGCTGGTGAAATATATATAGATAATATAAATTATAGAGACATGCCGCAAAATTGGATACATGAAAATCTAGGCTATGTCTTGCAAGCTCCCCATCTATTTAGCGGGACTATAGAGGAAAACATAAGATATGGAAATCTTCAGGCAACAAAAGAAGATATAATAAGAGCGAGCAAACTAGTAGATGCCCACGACTTTATAATGGAAACCGAATCTGGATATAGTACAGAGGTAGGGGAAGGCGGTGGAATGCTATCAACTGGACAAAAACAGCTAATTTCCTTTGCAAGAGCAGTAGTTAGAAATCCAAGGCTATTTGTCCTAGATGAGGCAACATCATCAATTGACACTGAAACAGAAATGAAAATACAAGACGCCATCAACAAGGTATTGGTAGGGAGGACCTCTTTTGTAATAGCCCACAGACTTTCAACTATCAAGGGGGCAGACAGGATACTTGTAATTAAAGATGGCAAGATAGCTGAATCTGGAAATCACAAGGAGCTTATAAGAAAAAAAGGCTACTACTATACCCTCTATACAAATCAGTTTATAAAAGAAACTTAGTCATAGACATAAAAAATGGCTATGGGGAGAAAACTTTTCTAGTATCCTCCCTATAGCTACTATAATAAATCTAAAAAGTCTTAGCTTTAAATGTTTTCTATAAAGCTCGATCTGGTGGCCCTTAGACTAGCTTTGACTGCATTGTATATGATTACTGTAACAAATATATTTGTAATAGATGTAGGTATTACTATAGCTACAAATAGTGCAGTAAAAGGTGCTGGAAGACCAGCTATAAGAGATGCACTTCCCAAAAAAACCGTCCCGCTTACTATAGTTCCCAAAAATGCAATTACAGCTACTGAAATTTGGTTGAATTTAAATCTATCAAATACTCTTATCAATCCATATACAAAGAGACAGCTAAGGAGCTTGTCTATAATATTTGGAATCTGTCCACCTGGAAATGTAGTAGTTAATGCTGTAATCAGACCACCGAGCAGGGCAGTTAAGAGTACACTTTTAAAGTCCTTGTTGATAATTATAGCTATAAATATAAATGCTAGCATGATATCAAATTTCATACTTCCAAGAGTTCCTGGTACAACCTGGTGCATGATAAAACCTATTGCTAAAAGTAATGCTGTTAAAATATTTTTTCTTAAATTCATAATCGATCTCTCCTCAAGTTTTATTTTATCTTGCCAATCACTTTCTTCTACCAGTGAAGTTCAAGTCATACCGTCACCCCCTTAAAATTAAATACAAAAAAACCTCTCATCCTATAGAAAAGGACGAAAGGTTAAATTCCGTGGTACCACCTAATTTTGGATAGATTATCTATCCCTCTTCGGATACATAGCATATATATCCTATTTCTATAACGGGAAAAGCCGGGAAGGGCTACTAATTTTTCACCCACCATCTTATAGGTCCATTCATTGAAAAGTCTATATCGGACTTTCACCATCCTCCGACTCGCTAAAATAGAATAAATCAACTACTACTCCTAATC
>JARICQ010000021.1 GCA_029264075.1 Tissierellaceae bacterium
CACTACCAGTCAAGGCTACTCTTGCAGGCATAAATAGGTTTTTGCCCTTTACTCCAGTTGCCTTTTGGATTTTTTTCATGAATCCCTTTGCATAGTCCATGTCTATACTTTCTATGCTTTCCAGTTCATTTTCTATACCCTCTAAGACCTTGCCTGCACCATCTTGCTTGATTATTTCAAGTTCATCTTCACCTTCTAATTCAAACTCATCATTAAAGATAAACTCCACCTTATCTTTTATCTCTGATAGATTGTGGAGTGAATCCTTCACAGTATCTACTAGAAGTTCAAGCCATTCTCTATGGCCTTTTTCAAATGATTCTTCAATAAAGCCTGCCTCTATAAGATAGGGAACCACCTTATCAGTTAGTTCTGATGTAGAGGTATCTTTTATATAGTGGGCATTTACCCAGTCAAGCTTATCTATATCAAAAATCCCCCCTGTTTTAGAAACTCTTTCAAAGGAAAATCTATCAGTTAGATCGTCCATTGACAGAATTTCTTCATTGTCTTCAGGACTCCATCCTACAAGGGCAAGATAGTTTACCAATCCTTCTGGCATATAGCCCTTCTCTTTGAAATCACCTACTGCTACATCCCCATGTCTTTTGCTGAGTTTTTTTCTTTCCTTGTTTAAAACAGTTGGAAGATGAACATAGATAGGTTTCTCCCAGCCAAAGGCTTCATATAGATATACATGCTTTGGAGTTGATGCAAGCCATTCTTCTCCCCTTACTATATGAGAGATCTTCATCAGATGATCATCTACTACTACCGCCATATGATAGGTTGGGTAGCCGTCTGACTTTAAAAGCACTTGATCGTCTGTGTCATCACTATTTATTGTTATATCTCCCCTGACCAAATCATGGAACTTAATATCATAGTCTAGAGGGAGTTTAAGCCTTACAACATATTTTTCTCCATCTGCTATTCTTTTTCTTGCATCTTCTATTTGGAGACTCCTACAAAACCCGTCATACTTGGGAACTAGCCCCTGGGCTTTTTGTCCTTCTCTTACCTGGTCCAGTCTTTCTTTAGAGCAAAAACAATAATATGCGTGGCCAGATTCAATTAATTTGTCAATATATTTGTTGTAGATATCTAGTCTTTCAGATTGTATATATGGACCATAATCTCCAACTTGTACAATTTCTCCATCCTCAACAAATACACCCTCGTCATAGTCTATTCCAGACCATTCAAGTGCCTCTATTAAGTTTTCTATGGCTCCTTCTACAAATCTAGTTTGGTCAGTGTCTTCTATTCTCAATATGAATTTACCATCGTTTCTTTTTGCAAATAAATGATTATATAATGCCGTCCTAAGTCCTCCTATATGCAGATATCCTGTGGGACTCGGGGCAAATCTCAATCTTACTTCTTTCACAATCTACACCTCCTAAATTATTTAGTTTATCTATTCTTTAAAGCCATGCCTTCTTCCCTATATAGATCAACTATTAAAGAAATCACTTCTTTCTCTTCAAGCTCTTCCCTGCCTTCTTCTCCTCTAATAGAGTATTCTACTATCTCTTCTCCCGCTCTTTTGCCTACAGTTATTCTAACAGGTATACCTATTAGGTCTCTGTCATTGAATTTGACTCCTGCTCTTTCTTTTCTATCGTCTAAAAGTACTTCTACACCCATGCTTTTCAAATCTTTATATAGTTTTTCTCCAAGTTTCATTTGATCTTCATTATTTATATTTATGACCGTTATTATGACTCCATATGGTGATGTATTAAGCGGCCACATAAGTCCATCTTCGTCGTGGAATTGTTCTACTATGGCTGCCATAGATCTGGATACTCCTATACCGTAAGATCCCATTTCAAAGGGATTTGTCTTGCCATTTTCATCCAAATAATGTGCATTTAAGCCTTCAGAGTATTTTGTTCCAAGTTGGAAGATGTTCCCTACTTCTATGCCTCTATCCATTTTCAATTCACTAGCACATTCAGGACAAGTATCATTTTCTTCAACCAAGAGTAGATCCTCTACTATTTCTCCTTCAAAATCCCTAGCATAATTCACATTTTTTATATGGTAGTCAGTTTCATTTCCACCTACAACTAGGTTTTTCATCTTGCTAATCCTTGAGTCCACTATTATTCTTACATCTTCCTTTAAATCTACCGGACCAGTAAAGCCTTTGTCAGCTCCAGTAATGTCTAGGATTATCCTTTCATCAGCCATCTCTATATCGTGGCTACCAACACCTAGGTAATTGCTAAACTTAGTTTCATTTAAGTCCCTATCGCCTGGTATGACAGCAATGACTGGCTGCTCTTCTACCATAAATACCAAGGCCTTGGCAAAATTGGATGGGTCTACCCCGAAGAAATCTGTAAGCGCCTCTATAGTAGTTACATCTGGAGTATGTACCTTTTCCATCTCTAATACTTCTTCTTCCTTTTCACTAATCTCATAGACCACCTTAGCTTTTTCATCAGTTGCAGCATAGCTACAGTCCTTACAATATGCAACAAGACTCTCACCTACATCCGACATGGCCATGAATTCATGACTTACCTTACCACCCATAGCACCTGTGTCCCCTTGTACTATCCTATAGTCTAAGTGTAGCCTATCAAATACTCTTTCATAGGCCTTCCACATTTTTTCGTATGCTCTTTCCAAGCCTTCTTCGTCCATATCAAAGCTATAGGCATCCTTCATTATGAATTCTCTGCATCTCATAAGTCCAAAGCGTGGTCTTTTTTCATCCCTATATTTAGTCTGAATCTGATATAGGTTCGTTGGAAGTTGCTTATATGATTTAAGCTCACCCTTGATCATATCTGTAAAGCTCTCTTCATGGGTAGGACCCAGGCAAAACTCCCTAGTGTTTCTGTCATTTAACTTAAACATTTCAGGCCCAAAATCTTCCCATCTTCCTGTAGCTTCCCATAGTTCTCTAGGCTGTATAGCTGACATTAGAAGCTCCTGCGATCCACTGTCATCCATCTCTTCCCTAACTATTTGTTCAATTTTTCTGATAACCCTGTAGCCTAGTGGAAGATATGAATAAACCCCACTTGCTAGTCTCCTTATCATCCCGGCTCTTAAGAGCAATTGATGACTTGGTATTTCCGCCTCTGAAGGTACTTCTCTTAGAGTCGGCATGTAAAGATTTGACATGCGCATATTAAAATTCCTCCTCGATATTTATAAAATTCCTCTCTAAGCTTCTATTTTTTCTAATAGACAAGCCGAGTAAGTAGATATTCCCTTTTCTTCTCCTTCAAAACCTAAGCTTTCAGTAGTAGTGGCCTTTATTCCTATATTATCTATAGATGTATCTAAAAGCTCGCTAATGTTTTTTCTCATTTCATGAATAAAGGGAGAAAGCTTTGGTCTTTGCGCTGCAATTGTGGCGTCTATATTTCCAATTCTATAATTATTCTTGTCCATCATTTTTTTCACACGAGATAAAAGAGATAAACTTGATATATCCTTATATTCGTCATCTGTATCTGGAAAGTGATGGCCTATATCTCCCATGGCCA
This sequence comes from Tissierellaceae bacterium, assembly GCA_029264075.1. Taxonomy (GTDB): domain Bacteria; phylum Bacillota; class Clostridia; order Tissierellales; family Tissierellaceae; genus JARICQ01. The sequence goes on from JARICQ010000021.1 coordinate 3,513, forward strand.
TAGCACCCAGTATGCTGTCCATTATTGCATGCACAAGTACATCTGCATCTGAATGTCCCAAGAGTCCAGTCTCATGCGGTATTTCAACCCCACCTAATATAAGCTTTCTATTCTTTACCAATTGATGTACATCATATCCAAATCCTATTCTCATTTTTTCACCTACATATATTTTTTTAAGCTCTTCAAAACAAGTTGAGAAGATGTTTAAACTCTTATCTAGTTTGAAATAACAATTCTCTCCTTTTAAACAAGCTTTCCTTGTCTTTAAAAAGAGACTCTGCAACGATTATATCCTCTGGAGTTGTGATCTTGATATTTTTGTAGTTTCCCATTACCATTTTGACATCATATCCTCCATTTTCAACTATAGAACTATCATCTGTAGCAAGATATCCTTCTTTTATTGCCTTTCTATAGCTATCTACAAGTATATTTTTAGGAAAACACTGGGGAGTCTGAGCTGCCCAAAGACTAGATCTTTTAGGTGTGCTTTCTACTTTTTTATCCTCTCCCACAACTTTGATTGTATCAGTAACTGGAACCCCTATGACGCATGGTCCAAAGTCTACTACTCCTTTGATCCCGTCCTCTATGTTCTTTATTTCCACAAAGGGTCTGGCTCCATCGTGAGTTAAGACTATATCAGTCTTTTTATCCAAGGCCAAGATACCATTGTAGACAGAATGCTGTCTTTCTTTTCCACCTCTTACAATCTTATTTATTTTTTTAAATTTATATTTTTTAACTATTTCTTTTCTGCAATATTCAATTTCTTCTTCTTTTGTAACTATTATTATTTCATCAACATATCTACATTTTTCGAATTTTTCTATGGTATGTGCGAGTATGGGTTTTCCTTCGATCCATATGAACTGTTTATTTATTTTGCTTCCCATTCTATTGCTCATTCCTGCTGCTGCAATGATCACAGATACATAGTGGCCTTTATACATCTTATCACCTCTCCTAGGTATTATAGCATATTAGTAGCAGGATAAACAATCATATTACAAAAAACAAAAGACCCCTAGGGGTCTTTATATAGCTTTGTCCATCATAGACTTAGGCTTTGCAAATATCATCCTACCTGCAGAAGTCTGGAGCACTGAAGTAACTACAACATCTATGGTCTGTCCAATAAACTTTCTACCGCTTTCAACCACTATCATAGTTCCATCATCTAAATATGCAAGACCTTGATTTTGTTCTTTTCCGTCTTTAACTACATGTACAACCATTTGTTCGCCAGGCAAAACTACTGGTTTTACAGAATTTGCCAGATCATTAATATTTAAAACAGATATACTCTGCACTTCTGCTACCTTATTTAAATTGTAGTCATTTGTAAGTACTCTACCCTTTAACTTTTGAGTTAATTTCAGAAGTTTTGAATCTACTTCTTTTACATCTTCAAACTTGCTATTGTCTATAATTACCTCTATATCTACTTCCTTTTGAATTTTTTGCAAGATATCTAGTCCTCTTCTACCTCGATTTCTCTTTAGAGAGTCTGACGAATCTGCTATATGCTGGAGCTCTTCAAGTACAAACTCCGGAATTACCAGAGGTCCTTCTATAAATCCAGTTTTACATATATCTAATATCCTGCCATCTATGATTACGGAAGTATCTAAGATCTTTGGATAGCTTACATTTGTCTCTTTAGGCTTTTCTTTACTAGTCTTTTTAAGATTGCTAAGATTACTAAATGTAGTGTAAATATCGTCTTTTCTTCTGTGGGGCACCGTAAGACCTAGATAACCTAATATTATATAAAAAATTATAGAAAGTACTACATCTACATAGGGTATACCTATTGAAGACAAAGGCTGAGATATTAAAAAAGCAATTATTAGTCCTATTATAAGGCCTATGGATGAAACTGCTATATCGTATGCTGAAAACCTTTCCAATTCTTTTTCAATTAACTTTAAAAACTTCCTACCTTTTTTTATGATTTTATCTGATATTAAAAAGAAAATAATTCCAAAAAGCAATGAAACTCCAATATAAAGAGATAACCTTACCCAACTTCCTGCTTCTGTGTTTATAAATGTAGAATTTATAAGTGCTGAAATCAAACTAAAACCTAAAAGAGCACCTAATAAACCTACCATGGCTTTGAGAATCTTATTAAGCATTCTTTCACCTCCTTGCTCTATTTATCTCCAAAAAAACATTTGCTAAACTTATATTTTAAAAAATATGGGTTTTTATTTAACCCTACCTAAGTCTTCATCCTATTCTTCTTCAGTTTCACCTTCATCTTCACTTTCCGCTTCAAATTCAATGGCTTCTACTACTATTTTTTCAACACTTTCTATATCACTGTCTGTAACTAAGACCATCTCAGAAAGCAACATCTGCTTTGCAGAACTTAGCATCTTTCTCTCCCCTGTTGATAGACCCTTCTCCCTGTCTAAGAGAAGCAAATTCCTAACTACGGCTGCAACTTCAAATATATCCCCTGATTTGATCCTATCCATGTTGGCCCTATATCTTCTATTCCAATTTTGGGGCATAGCCGATCTGTCATCTCTGAGTATTGACATTACATCCTTGTATCCATCTTCATCTACTATATCCCTTATCCCCACATCCTCAACATTATCTACAGGGACCATTACTTTCATATCTCCTATAGGCAATCTCATGATGAAGTATTTTCTTTTTTCTCCTAGAACTTCCTTTTCTTCTATAGCTTCAATTATACCAGCTCCATGCATCGGGTATACAACTTTGTCGCCAATTTTAAACATATTAAAAACCTCCTATTTTACTTACACCTAGTATTATACATTATTATTTCTAGATTGTAAAGATTACAGTTTACCATGAATAAATTATCTAGTCAACTATTTGAATACAAAAAATTACAATATGAATTCTAGAGAAATATTTGACAATAAGCCATGATAGTAAGTATAATGAGTTATAGAATAAACTTAATTGACAGGGGCTGAGAATATGAATGAGAAGACTAACAAGAAAAAGGCTAATATCCTATGCAATGATTTCCAAGAACAAGTTTCTCAAGTGCTTATAAGGCACAAGAGCATATTGGATATAATGACAAAGCTAGACGAATACAATGCTCGTATAAATAGAGCTGTAGCTAAGTCTGTCACTGCTTGTGGATGCATTTCAATCCATGCTGAAAAACAAGATTATAGCAAGGAATCATTTGCCGATAATATAGATTCAGTAGAAAATCATCTAGAAGGAAAAATTTGTAATAGCTGTAAAGATGTAATAGAAAAAGAAATAGGCTCTTATGTCTTCTATATAGCAGCTATGTGCAATACATTAGGTCTAAATTTAGAAGAACTGTTGCAAAAAGAGTACGAAACTATAAGTACTTTGGGAATATTTAGCTTGAAATAGTTTTAATCTTTCATAAATAAAAATGATGGCTCTACCAATTGGTAGAGCCATCATTTTTATTTAAAGACATGAAAGATAACATCTCTTAGTTTTTCTTTTTCAATTATATTAAGTGTTTTTGTCTTTATAGCTTTTGCACTACCAGGAGCAACATAGGCTGTCTTAAAACCCATCCGGTCTAACTCTCTAAGCCTTGTCTCAAGCGATGGAACTCTTTTAAGTTCACCAGTCAAGCCAACGTCTGCTATAAATACAGTGCTACTAGGGATACCAACACCCTTAACAGATGAAACTATACTCATAAGAACAGCAAGATTTGATGCTTGCTCCTTTAATTTCATTCCACCAGTCGTCTTGATTACGACATTTTTGTCATATAGTTTTATATCTCCCCTCTGTTCTATGATGGATATAAGTGTATTTAGTTGCTCTCTTTTCATACACTCTCCAATCCTAGAAGGATATGGCATGAAAGAGTGAGATACTAGGCTCTCTATCTCCAATATAACAGGCCTAGTACCCTCCCTTACAACAGTTATAGAGCTTCCAGGAACTTCACTATTGTTCTCCCTTGTCGTCATGAAGTATTCAGAAGGATTGTCTATAGAGACCATACCCTTGTCTGTGATATAAAAAAATCCCATTTCTCCAGTAGATCCATATCTATTTTTGGTTGTGAGCAGGGTTCTAAGTTCTTCTCCACTTTCACCTTCAATGAGTAGGACTGTGTCCACTAGATGTTCCAAAGCCCTTACTCCTGCTATTTCATCTTCCTTGGTCATCTGTCCAACAAGTATAACAACTCTTGGTCTTTCAAGGTCCTTGGCTATCTCTACAAGGGCATTGGCACACTCCATGGTCTGGGTCGGCGAACCGGCTCTAGAGTTTGAAAATTCACCTAGCGTAAATGTTTGGATACTATCCAATATAATTACATCCGGATCTATATCATCTACATTAAACAAAACACTGTCCAGGCTATTGTCAGATATTACCCATAGATCTGAACTTAGATCTTCTGTAACTCTATCCGCCCTATTTTTAATTTGCGATTCACTTTCTTCCCCAGATGCATATAGGACTTTTAGGCCTGATTTTCCTAGGTCATTAGCCACTTGTAGGAGCAGGGTTGATTTCCCCGCCCCAGGTTTTGCAGATAAAAGCGTGATGGAATCCTTAACTATTCCACCACCCATTACCCTATTAAATTCATTTATATTTGTAACTATTCTATCACTATTTGAACTCTTTACATCTTGAAGCCTCAAGATTGGTCTCTTTTTCCTTGTTTTACTAGTGGATTTTGAGTTTTTTTTATTTTCAAGTGCAACTTCCTTGATACTTCCCCAAGTATTGCATTCTGGGCATTTCCCCAAATATCCAGGGGACTTGTATCCACATTCATCACATATAAAGGCTGTCTTTATTTTCATCTTTTCCTCCAAAATATTACGGGAAGGTTAACCTTCCCGTAAATTTACTCAACATTAAATGTCAATTCATCTTCTTCTAGGTCTATATTTACAACATCCTCTTTTGAAAACTTGCCTCTCAATATCTCCTCAGCTAATTGGTCTTCTATTACCTTTCTTATGGTTCTCTCAAGAGGTCTCGCACCATATACTGGGTCAAATCCCTTTCTACCTATAAACTCTCTAGCTTTTTCAGATACCTTGATCTTCACATCTATATCTAAGAGTCTTCTTTCAAGATCATTTACCATGATCTCTACTATATCTCCTATATGCTCTTCTTCTAAGCTGTGGAATACTATTACCTCATCAAGTCTATTTAAAAACTCAGGCCTAAAGGTCTTCTTGAGTTCCTCAGTAATAGTTTCTTTCATTCTTTCATATTCTTCTTTACCCTCATCTTCTCCTGTTGAGAAGCCTAGGACATTTTGTTTTTTAATAGACATAGCTCCTACATTTGATGTCATTATTATAACAGTATTTTTAAAGTCTACTGTTCTGCCCTTTGAATCTGTAAGCCTTCCGTCATCAAGTATTTGAAGCAACATATTGAATGCATCCGGATGAGCTTTTTCAATTTCATCAAATAGTATTACAGCATATGGCTTTTTCCTTACAGCTTCTGTAAGCTGGCCACCTTCATCATAGCCAACATATCCTGGAGGTGATCCTACAAGTCTAGATACAGCGTGTTTTTCCATATACTCACTCATGTCTATCCTTATCATAGCATCTTCTTCTCCAAATAATGCTTCAGCAAGTGCCTTGGCTAGGTAGGTCTTACCGACTCCTGTAGGGCCTACAAATATAAAGCTACCTACAGGCTTGTTTGGATCCTTAAGTCCAACCCTAGACCTTCTAACTGCATTAGAAACTGCTTGTACAGCTTGGCCCTGCCCCACTACCCTTTTATGGAGGAGGTCTTCAAGATTTAGTAGCCTTTCACTTTCTTCTGTAGTCATCTTCGTGACTGGGATCCCAGTCCAAGATGATACTACCTTTGCTATTTCTTCATACTTAACTATCATATTAGAAGTTTGTTTTTTCTTCTCCCACATTTTTTCATTGTCTTTAAGTTCCTTTTTGACATTCTTTTCTTGGTCTCTTATGCTTGCAGCTTTTTCATAGTCTTGAGAGTTGATTGCTTCTTCTTTTTCCTTTGAAAGTTCCTCAAGTCTTTCTTCCAGGTCCTTTAATTCATCTGGAGCAACATAGCTATTTACTCTTATCATAGATGCTGCCTCATCAATTAGGTCAATTGCCTTGTCTGGCAAGAATCTATCAGTTATATATCTATGAGATAGTTCAGCTGCAGCTTTGATAGCCTCATCCGTTATCTTCACCCTATGATGTGCTTCATACTTGTCCCTTAAACCTTGAAGAATCTTTATAGTGTCTTCTACATTTGGTTCTTCGACCATTATAGGCTGGAGTCTTCTCTCAAGGGCTGAATCCTTTTCTATATGCTTTCTATACTCGTCTATAGTCGTCGCTCCGACGATTTGAAGTTCTCCACGAGCTAGGACTGGCTTTAGTATGTTGGACGCATCTATTGCGCCCTCAGCAGCTCCAGCGCCTACTATAGTATGGAGCTCATCTATAAACAATATTATGTCTCCTGCATTCTTTAATTCCTTCATGACAGACTTAAGTCTCTCTTCAAATTCTCCCCTATATTTTGCTCCAGCAATCATTCCTGGAAGGTCAAGGGTGAGGACTCTTTTATCTTTAATGATTTCTGGTGCAGTTCCCTCTACTATCTTTTGAGCAAGTCCTTCAGCTATAGCTGTCTTACCAACACCTGGCTCTCCAATCAATACAGGGTTATTCTTTGTTCTTCTGCTAAGGACTTGAATTACTCTTTCAATTTCCTTCATTCTTCCTATGACTGGATCTATCTTGCCTGACTCAGCCATCTTATTTAGATCTATACTATACTTAGCTAAATTTGGTGTCTTTTTGTTTTCAGCTGGACTCGCCTGTTGGGCCTTAGAGCTCGAATCTGTAATCATTCCAACTACCTTTTTCTTTAAATCTTCTATATTTGCTCCCATTTTTTTGATTACAGCTATTGCCACTCCTTCACCCTCAGATAGAAGTCCTAAGAGTAAGTGCTCAGTGCTTACATAATTGTGCCCTAGTTTTCTAGCCTCTACAAAGCCAAGTTCAAAAATCCTCTTGGTTCTCGGAGTGAAGCCAAGTATATCTCCTCCATAGTCACCTTCTCCAACTACATTCTTTATTTCAATCCTTGCCTTTTCTAGGTCTAGACCAGCTTCAGCAAGAGCTTTTCCAGCTACTCCTTCTTTTTCAGCTATAAGGCCTAGAAGTAAATGCTCTGTGCCAACATAATTGTGCTTGAGCCTCTTAGCTTCTTCTTGAGAAAGGAGTATTACCTTTTGTGCTTTTTCTGTAAATCTTCCAAACATTGCCATATATTTATCCCTCCAAAATTTTTAGTTTTTCTCTTAATGTTTGTCCTCTGAGTACATCTGTTTGAATCATATGATCTGAGTCTTTTTCTCCCTTTTGATATTTCTGTATGCTAGCAGGTTGAATGTCAAGCATTAGTTTGACTATTTCCTTAGACTCTATCTTGTCAATCAAACCCATGTCAGTTCCAAATTTTACATTTGAAAGATGACTCATAGCCTCTACCATAGACATGACCCTACTATAGTTTAATATACCCAAGGATCTAAATACCTTGTCTTCTGCCTGTATTCCTTTTTTTTCTAATATATGCTCTCTAGTATTTCTCTCTCTAGCTATGATTTGAAGTATTATCTTATTTATTTTTTTAATTACATCTTCTTCTTTTTCACCAATACTTGTTTGATTGGATATTTGATATAGGTTTCCTAGAGCCTTTGACCCTTCCCCGTACAGACCTCTAACAGTAAGTCCCATCTTTCTTAGACCTTCCATTATATTATTCATCTGTCCACTTACACTTAGGGCTGGCAAATGAAGCATGACAGATGCCCTCAATCCAGTTCCAACATTTGTAGGGCAAGCTGTGAGGTATCCAAATCTTTCATGAAAGGCAAATTTAATACTCTTTTCAAGCTCATCGTCTATAGCTGAGCAAACTTTCCATCCTTCTTCCAAGTCAAGTCCAGCTAGCAAGACTTGAATCCTTATATGATCTTCTTCATTTATCATAATAGTTGATTTCTCATCTTTTCTAAGAAAAAAACTACCATAGTCTACTTTCTCAGACAAGTTGGGGCTAATCAAATGTTTTTCTACAAAGCTATTTCTCTCAAACTGGTCTAGGTCTCTATTGCGATAAAAGAGATATTTTTCTTCCACTTCCATCAAGGCATTTAAGATATCTTCTGTGATTTTATCCGCCTCTTCCATATCTATTAGATTTGGAAATTTATATTTTTCTATATTTCTAGCTAATCTAATCCTAGTGCTCACAACTACATCTTCGTCAATACCCTGAGAATCTAACCATTTAGTCATTTCTTCACCCCTCAGTCGTCTCTATTTTTTCATTTATCTTTTTAATTTCATCCCTTAAAATAGCAGCTTTTTCAAAGTTTTCTATTTTTATATTCTCCTCTAGTTCTTTTTTCAAGCTCTCTACTTCTCTTTTTTTGAAGATACTATCTTCTGCCCTTGCTGGAACCTTGCCAACATGGGTACTATGTCCATGGATATCCCTTAAGAGCACTCCTATTTCTTCTGGGAAAACCTCATAGCACTTTGAACATCCAAATTTTCCACTTTCTAGGAATTTTTTATAGTCTAGCCCACATCTTGGGCAATTTATTTTTTTAAAATTCATTTCCTCTATTTGATCTTTTCCACTAAACTCCAAGAGTCCTGTAAATAATTTGTGAAAGGGAAATGGAAAGTCAAAATCAAAATCATCTTTAGACTTTGCACAAATATCGCATAGATGTTTTTCTTCAACTTCTCCATTGATTATCTTTGTAAAGTGTAATGTCGCTTGGTTTTTATTGCATGATTCACATAACATGTCTATCCCTCCTATTCTGCGAGAATAAGTAAAATATCCTTCAAAATATCTGCCCTGATTCTATTTCTAGCATCAGAGTCTATACCGTATAAAGATCTATCTCCTATTGCGGCTTTTATAATACTTCCTTCTCTTTCTTCTATTAGTCCTTCTTCAATCAAGCCGTCAATTATATTATAAGCCTTGTTTTTTGTGACTGAACCTCCTATAGTCTCCAATATAATACTATTGACCTCACTATATTTATCTATACCCACTTTTACAATTTTAATATACCCACCGCCACCTCTTTTACTCTCAATATAATATCCTCTGTAGGGAGTGAATCTTGTAGTGAGTACATAATTGATCTGGGAAGGAGCACAATCAAACTGTTCAGCCATTTTATTCCTTTGAATTTCTATTATACCCGTTTCCGTACCTTCTAACATTTCTTTTATAAATATTTCTATTAGGTTACTTAAATCAGCCAAATATACTCCCCTCCTCTTTGACTATCTTTGACTTTAGCCTTTAAAATTATTGCTTCCTTAATTATGGAAGCAATAATCTCTATATTTATTATATCATCTTTTATCGAATTAGTAAACTTTTTCTATTCTATATTCACTTGGAAGTTTAATCATACTTACAGCTTTTTTGCCATCTTTAAGAGCAGCATCATATGTTGTATCTATAGTTATCCACTCTCCATCTATAAGCACTTGATTCCAAGCATGATAAACATCTAAATCATTTTTATATCCCTTGATTAATTTAGCATGTATTCCTTGAGATCTAAGTATCCCAGAGAATAATGATGCATAATCATAACATATACCCTCGCCACTAGCTACTACATGGTCAAGATTTGGTACATAGCTGTCATCTATATTATTTATCTTATCATAGTCATATTTTATATTTTTTATAATATATTCATATACTGCCCTTACTTTTTCTTCTTTTCCATCTATACCCTCAGTTATCTCTTTTCCCAAGTCTATAGTTCGTCTTTGGTCTTTCCAGTAAATAGGTTGGTTAGAAGCTAAATAAACATCATTTGATATCTCATTCTCCAGCTTGATTTCCTTTTTCTTTACAACCCTATATTTTTTTCCAGAGATGTTTTCTAGTAATTTGATGCTATAGTTTCCGCTTCCCAACTGAAGAGGTATAGTTTCCTCTTTGTTATTTATATTGTAGTAGTATTTTTCTTCATCTTTTTCAACCATTATCTTTGTTTTAACATTAATTATTGAAGAACTAATTTGAACTGAATTGTTGTTTAACTTGTCGATTTTGTATACACTTTCACCTAATACACTTGTATTAAAAGAAAATAAAAAAATTGATAAAAAAATAAACATTGAATACTTTTTCACAGTAAACTCTCCTTTCGGTGGCTGGCTACCTTTTCAGGCCCTATAGCTTTGCGTCCTTAGGTTTCCCTAAGTTTGCCTTTATCGCTTGACAGTTTATACGATTATGTTAAATGAAAACAAAAAAACAAATAAAAATAGGTGCACTAAACGCTTTGTCATAGTAAACTCTCCTTTCGGCTCCTGGCTACCTTTTCAGGCCCTATAGTTTTGCGTCCTTAGATTTCCCTAAGTTTGCCTTTATCGTTTGACAGTCTACAAAAAGCATTAGTGACCTTTTGTATTTGTCTAGATCTAGTATAGCATACTTATATATATTTGTAAAGGGGAAAAATTAGCTTGTTTTCAAACTATTTTCCCCTTATTTTTCTTTTTTATTTACTTCTCTTTCTTTTTCTTACCTCCACTAACCATTCCTAATCCAATCAGAGTAATTCCCATAGCATAGTATATTAATGCTGGAATTTCTCCAGTTTTTGGCATCATTGCCTGTGCCTGTGGTATTACTTCTTCTATTATTTCAATTTCTTCATTTTCCACTGGTGGAATTTCCGGTGTTTCTTCCTCTGGAACTGCTTGAGGAATTTCTTCTTCTATTTCAATTTCCTCTTCTCTTTCGGGATCTTCTGTCTCCTCAGGATCTGCTGGTGCTACTATGCTTCCACCTTGCGAAGGTATACCTGGCCTAGGCCTATCTGGCCTGTCGGGTCTATCTGGTCTATCTGGTCTATCTGGTGGATCTCGATCTTCTGTTGTTTGTGCTATAAAATACCAATTTACATCTACAGAGCTTCCTTGAAATTCATTACCTGTAGCCTCACCCGGTAGATGAACTACAGCTCTCAGCTCTTTTTCAGTATTTGGATTGAAATTTCCAAGACTTATATTGGCCGGTGCGTAGTCTTTCATAGGTCCATTGTAAATAATAAGATTGTCTAAATAAATAGTCAAAATCAATTGTTCAAATAAATCTGGCTCCCCTAATCCTGGTTCGGGACTCGTTCTTTCAGTCCTAGTAAATACTTCAAAGGGTAAGGTATAATTATTCTTTATATCTATTTTTTCTTCTAATTTATCTCCTGGATTTAAATTTGCAAAGTCAAACAATTTTGTTCCACTCGGTATTACTTCAAGGCCTAGATCATTTCCTTCTACCCTTAAATTAACCGCATAGGCACTATTTCCTCCAAAGCTAGTCATAGTTCCCATTATCAAGGCAAATACTCCAAGAAACATCATTATTTTTGATAGGATCTTCTTCATGTCTACCCTCCTCTTCTAGGGATATAGGGAGTCAAGCTCTCTATAATTTATATTTTTATAATTGCTTATTGATTCTTATATTAAATAGCTTTAAAATTTGAAAACTAATTTTATATCTATATGGAGGAAATCCGTATCCTCCATATAGATATTAGTTTAATTATTGTGATGTAAAATAATTTATGGAGTTAATGTAAGTGGATCTATTCCCCACTCAGCTAAAGCTGCTCCATTTGTTACTTGTATAGCTTCTGATTCTACTGTTAATGTAAATTCTACACCTTGATATTCATTGCCCATACCTGGTCCATCAAAACATACTTGTTTGATTAGATTTGGCGTGTCTGCTCCTGGAGCAAGTTCAAATGGATAGTAGTAGTATCCGTCTGTATGAAGTACCCAACCATTTAATATTGGGAAATCAACTAAGCTTAAATCGCCGTTTGGCATATTTGTGAATTCTGGAGTAAGTTTTACTCTTACAAACATTCTCTTAGTTCCTTCATTTTCAACAAATATTATCTTGTCATAACAATCTCCTGGATTGACATTTGTAGCTATACAATATGAATCTACTAAATTCATCTTCAAGGTTCCTGCTGTAAACTCATTGACTACTGGTTCTGTACTTGCTGTAAACCAAGCTAGTGTTCCTCCTGCTACCAATAAAACTACTAACATAATTGCTGAGCCTATCATAAACTTTCTCTTTTTCACTATTATTCCTCCCTCAAATCTCATATAGGATTCGTAACTCGGCTGCCATACAAGAAGGCCCTATGGTTTTGCGTCCCCAAATTTCTCTAGGTTTGCCAAATAAGTTTCTAAAAGATCTTGCCACTGGTATAATTTTCTTTATTCTTTTCTAATCTTTATATATATGGAGGAAAAGCTCTCCTCCATATATAATTATCTAAATAGTTTAATCTTAATTTTTAATCTTTAATATTATTGTGGTCCTTCATTTAACGGATCAATTGCCCATCCTTCAGCTGTTGGAGCGCCATTAGTTGCTTGTATACCGTCTGCTTCAACTGTTATATTAAATTCTGCACCTTGATATTCGTTGCCCATAGTTGGTCCATCAAAACAAATTTGGTTGTCTTCAAATAAACCTGTAGTAGTTTCCCCTGGTAGTAATACTTCTGT
>JARICQ010000026.1 GCA_029264075.1 Tissierellaceae bacterium
AGAAGGCAGACCTTATACTAATTGCTCCGGCATGTGCAAATACTATAGGCAAAATATCAGCTGGCATAGCAGATAATCTCTTAACCACAGTAGTTATGGCAGCTACTTCAAAAACAATATTTGCAAGTGCTATGAATACTAAGATGTATGAGAATCCAATAGTTCAAGAAAACATAGAAAGACTAAAGAAACTAGGCTATGGCTTTATAGAACCTACAGTGGGCAAGCTTGCCTGTGGAGACTATGGATCTGGTAAGATGGCAGAAGCACAGGATATTGTTGATCACTTAGAGGCTTTTTTCACGGAAAAAGATTTAAAAAATAAAAAAATAACAATCACAGCAGGCCCTAGCAGAGAAGCGATTGATCCAGTCAGATACATGAGTAACCATTCTAGCGGGAAAATGGGATATAGTCTTGCTAAGAATGCAGCTAATAGAGGGGCTGACGTAGTTCTTATAAGTGGACCCAGCTCACTTGAGCCACCAAAGAATGTAAGGGTAATTGATGTAGTCACTACAGAGGATATGTTTAAAGCAGTTGAAAGTGAATTTGATCATAGTCAGGTACTTATAAAGGCTGCTGCACCTTCAGACTATAGGCCTGAAAACATATCAAAAGAAAAAATAAAAAAACAAGATGGCCTAGAAACTTTAAATATAAAATGTATAAAAAATAAGGATATAGCTAAGTATTTTGGAAGCAAAAAGAAAGATCAGATAGTAGTAGGCTTTGCAGCTGAGACAAGCGATCTAAATAAGTATGCAAAAGAAAAGCTTAAAAAGAAAAATCTCGACTTTATAGTTGCAAATGATATAACAATGGAAGGTGCAGGATTTAATCAAGATACTAATATAGTTAATATTATTGACAGGGATGGAAGTATAGTAGAATATCCTAGAATAGATAAAGGTGAACTTGCAAATATTATATTGGATAAGATAAAATATATATTGGACGATAAAGCTAGATTTTAATCTAGCTTTTCAATTTGTTATTAGAGGGAATGAATGCTTTGAATACAAAATATGTAGAAATAATAATAAACATCAGCAACTCAAAAGTTGATAGGCCATTCACCTATATAGTTGATGGCGAATTAAGTTCTTCTATTGAAATAGGAATGAGGGTTGTAGTTCCTTTTGGAATGGGAAACAAAGCAATAAAGGGAGTAGTAGTGAATATATCCAATAGTTTTGATGGAAATTATAAATTAAAAAAAGTAATAGATATAATAGATGATAAGCCATTAATATCGAGAGAACTAATCCAACTCAGCATGTGGATGAGAGATAAATACTTGGCTAGTTCAATTGATTGCTTTAAGCAGATATTTCCACCAGGGGATTTCAAGAAGATAAATACCTTCATAAATTTAAATGAAAATTTTCCATCTTTAGATTTTACAGAGGAAGAAAAACAAATCATAAAATACTTAAAAACAAAGAATACAGTGCTTCTTGAGGAATTTAAAAATGACTTTAAAGAATATCCTATAAATAAAATATTAAAATCAATGAAAGATAAAAATGTAATTTCAACCTTTATAGATGTAAAATCTAATATAGAAAAAAAATATGAAAAACAAGTCAAGTTGATAGATACTAGAATGACCCTTGAAGAAACTAGAAAGAAGATAGGAAGTAGAGCAAAAAAGCAACTTGAAATTGCCGAATTTCTATATAAAAGAGAAGAAACTTCCTTTAAAAAACTATCAAGTAGATTGAAAACAAGCTTAAATACAGTAAGAGCTCTTGAAGGCAAGGGAATAATAGAAATATATGAAAAAGAAGTGAATAGAAATCCAATAAAGACTGAAATAGAAGCATATGAAAAACATATCTTGTCTTCAGATCAAAACAATGTATATAAAGAAATATTTAATAGTTTTGAAAAGGAAAAAAATAATAAGTTTTTGATTAGAGGAATAACTGGTAGCGGGAAAACAGAGATCTATCTTCAATTGGTAGAAGAAATGATTAAAAAAGGAAAGGGATCAATTGTTTTGGTTCCTGAGATATCTCTAACTCCGCAAACTATAGACAGGTTTGTGGGAAGATTTGGAGACCTGGTCGCAGTTATTCATAGTAGATTAAGCCTTGGTGAGAGGTTTGATGAATGGAGAAGAATTAAAAATAATCAGGCTAAAATAGTTGTAGGTGCTCGTTCAGCAGTATTTGCGCCATTTGAAAATTTGGGTTTAATAGTAATAGATGAAGAACATGAATCGACATATAAGTCATCCCAGAACCCCAAATATGACACAATTGAACTAGCATCAAAAAGGGTAGATATTGAGGGAGCAACTCTAGTCCTAGGATCCGCAACACCATCGTTAGAATCTTATCACAAGGCTTTAAATGGTCATATGAAACTACTAGAACTAGAAGAAAGAGCAAATAAATCAACCCTACCCAAACTAAAGATCATAGACATGAGAGAAGAGCTAAATGATGGAAATAAATCTATCTTTAGTCGCGAGCTATATCAGGCTATGGATCATACATTAAAACAGAAAAAGCAGATTATATTATTTTTAAATCGTAGAGGATTCTCTACATTTGTATCATGCAGAAATTGTGGATATGTGGTAAAATGTAATAGTTGCGATATATCAATGACCTATCATAGAAATATAAACAAACTAAGATGTCACTACTGTGGACTCACAGAAGGACCACCTTCAATATGTCCTGAATGTAGCAGCAAATATATAAAGTATTTTGGTGTGGGGACAGAGCAGGTAGAAGAATATACAAAGGCTATCTTTCCAAATGCTAGAGTAGCGAGAATGGATTTTGATACTACAAGCAAAAAAGGAAGCTATGATAAAATACTTGGAGCTATGAAGAGACAAAAGATAGATATTCTAATAGGCACTCAAATGATATCAAAGGGACTTGATTTTAAGGATGTAACCTTGGTAGGTGTAATAGCAGCGGATACTTCCCTAAATCTACCAGACTTTAGAGCTCCTGAAAAGACATTTCAACTTATAACCCAAGTTGCCGGAAGGGCCGGAAGGGGAGAGGATAGTGGTAAAGTAATAGTCCAGACCTATGACCCAGACCACTATAGTATTGTTTTGTCAAAAGAACATGACTATAAATCTTTTTATGAAAATGAAATCCAGCTTAGAGAATCCTTTCTATATCCTCCTTTTTATAATATGATTAATATACTAATTTATGGAGAGAATCTAGTTGAAGTAAATCATCTTTCTCATCAAATATTTGAATTAGTTTGGAAGAATGTAGACGGAATTGATGAAGTGGACAAAAAGAAACTTATAATAGGCCCAAATCCAGCTCCTCTAGAAAAAATAAAAAACAACTATAGATGGCATATTATATTAAAAGCAAAAAAAGAAGACATAGATAGTTTTAAAACTGTATTAAAACGGGTAATAATGTACAATAAGTACAATTTAAATATAAAAGATGTTAAGATAAGTATAGATATAAATCCAAATTCTATATTATAGGAGGAATGAAAATGGCATTAAGAAAAGTTAGATTATCAGATGATCCTATTCTTAGAAAAAAATCAAAGGAAATAGGTGAAATAACAGATAGAATAAACACTCTTCTAGACGATATGGTAGAGACTATGAAGCATGAGGAGGGTGTAGGTCTTGCTGCACCTCAGGTAGGGGTCCTTAGAAGAGCTGTAGTTATAGATATTGGTGAGGGACCCGTAAAAATAATTAATCCAGTAATAGTTGATCAAGAAGGAGAAGAGATTGACGTTGAAGGATGCCTTTCAGTTCCTGGCAGATCAGGGACTGTCAAGAGACCAGAAAGAGTAAAGATAAATTACAAGGACATTGAAGGACAAGAGCAAGTAATAGAAGGTACAGGATTACTTGCAAGAGCTATATGCCATGAGATAGATCATTTAGATGGTATACTTTATATAGATAAGATGATTGAAGAGATTGAAATAGTAGAGGATGAAGAAGATGGGGAAGAATAAAATAAGCCTTGTATTCATGGGAACACCTGACTTTGCAGTTCCTTCCCTAGAATCTATCCATAAGGCTGACTACGATATTAAAGCTGTAGTTACACAAAAGGATAGAAAAAGAGGAAGAGGTAAAAAAATTCAATATACGCCTGTAAAGCAAAAAGCTCTTGAACTTGGATTAGAAGTTCTTCAGCCAGACGACATAAATGATTCTGATGTGGAGGATATGTTAAAATCCTTAAATCCAGATTTCATAGTTGTAGTTGCCTATGGTCAAATATTAAAACAAAATATTTTAGATATTCCCAAGTATGGATGCTACAATATTCATGCCTCACTACTTCCAAAGTATAGGGGAGCAGCTCCTATCAACTGGGTTATTTTAAATGGAGAAGAAAAGACTGGAGTCACTATTATGGAAATGGCAAAAGGCTTGGATACTGGAGACATTATATCATCTTCTTCTATAAAAATAAAAGATGAAGATACAACTGAAGATATTCATGATGAATTATCAATTTTAGGGTCTCAATTAATAGTGAATACTCTAGAAGATATATTCAGGGGAGATGCAAAAAATACACCACAAGACCATTCGAAATCAAGCTATGCATCTATGTTAAGCAAGGAAATGGGTCTTATTGATTGGGAGAAGAGTGGAAGAGATATAGTAAACCTAGTCAGGGGATTAAAGCCTTGGCCATCTGCATATACTAGATACAAGACTGAAACTATAAAAATTCACAAGGCTAGATTAATAGATAAGGAATACGAGGGAATAAATGGCCAAATAGTAAGGCTCACTCAGGACCAGATTCATGTAAAAGTAAAAGATGGCTCTATAGTGATAGAAGAGCTCCAATTTCCTGGAAAAAGGAAAATGGAGACGAGTGAATATTTAAAGGGAAATTCGATGGATTTGGGCACAGTTTTAAAATAAAAGAAAGGAAGATAAATATGATTGACTTTAACAGTCTTGGTTATTACAGTTCTTGGTTTATATTTGTTTTACCAGCTATGGTATTGGCAGGATATGCTCAGATAAAAATCAACTCTGCCTTTGGCAAATATTCAAAAGTATCAAGTGGTACTGGCTATACTGGATCGGAGGTAGCTAGGACAATATTAGATAAAAATGGTCTTGAAAGTGTTTCTATAAGACAAATACCAGGAAAGCTTACAGATCATTACAATCCAACTACAAGAGAGCTTAGCTTATCTACTTCTGTCTACAATGGTAGTAGTATAGCTTCTTTAAGTGTTGCAGCCCATGAAGTTGGGCATGCTATCCAACATGCAGAAGGATATTTTCCACTTGTTTTAAGAAACAACCTAGCTCCTATAGCAAATATTGGATTTAGGCTTGTATGGATATTTATAGTTATAGGTTTTTTGATATCACCATTTTTTGTACAGTTGGGTATTGCCATGTTTCTTACGGTAGTTTTATTTCAAATAATTACCCTTCCTGTAGAATTTAATGCAAGCAAAAGAGCCCTTCTGCAGTTAGAAGGCGGAATAATGCCAAGGGAAAACATGAAAGCTTCTAAAAAAGTTTTAAATGCAGCTGCCTTAACATATGTCGCTGCAACATTAGTAGCAGTAGGACAACTTTTAAGATTATTGGTTTTTTCAAATAGCAGGGATTAAAAAGGGAGGAGACTCCCTTTTTATTTGTTTGACAAGGAAGGAGTGAAAATGTGGCAAAAACAGAAAGAGAACTAGTCTTTAGCATACTAGATAATATATACAGAAAGGGATCATTTTCAAATATAACACTTGAAAAACATTTAAAAGATGAAGAGAGCAAAAGAAAACAAAACTTTATAAGAGAAATGGTATATGGAGTATTAGAAAATGATATTTTTTTAGAACATGTAATTTCTAAATCATCTAAAATCAAGATGAAAAAAATACATAAGCCAATACTTATAATCTTAAAAATGGGAATCTATCAAATTTTTTTCATGGACAGTGTTCCAAGTTCGGCGGCGGTAAATGAATCAGTAATACTAGCTAAAAAATATGGAAACAAGGGTAGTATCGGATATGTAAATGGAATGCTTAGAAATATAAGTAGAAATAAAGATGAGCTAAAAAACATAGATATAGAGGATCCTATAAAGCGAATTAGTGTGAAATATTCTCATCCAAGATGGATGGTGGATAAATGGACAAAGGAATATGGGATTGATTTTACAGAGGACTTATGCAGATCCAATAATGAAAAACCAAACTTAAATATAACTGTAAATACCTTAAAGACAAGTAGAGAGGATTTAAAAAATAGATTAAAGAAAAGTGGATTCAAGACTAGAGAGTCTAGGTATTCAGTTGACTCACTAATCATTGAAAATCCATTTAAAATTTCAGACATAAAAGAATTTAAGAGTGGAGAGTTTACAATTCAAGATGAGAGTAGTGCCCTTGTTGCTCAAATAATGAATCCTGAGCCAGGAAGCACCGTAATAGATGTATGTAGTGCCCCTGGAGGCAAGTCAGTTCATATTGCACAAAAGATGGAAAATAAGGGTAGAGTAATTAGCAGAGACATATATGAGCACAAGTTAAGTCTAATAAGAAGCAATAGTCAAAGGCTTGGCATAGATATAATAGAAACTGAAATATATGATGCGATAGAGATTGATGGTTCTCTTGTGAATACAGCTGATTATGTATTGGTAGATGCTCCATGTTCAGGACTAGGCCTTATAAGAAGAAAACCCGAGATAAAGGCAAATAAGAGCCAAGAAGATATAGAAAGTCTTTCTGATTTACAATTTAGGATTTTAAATAATGCCAAAAATTATCTAAAAATTGGTGGGGTTTTAATTTATAGTACTTGTACAATAGGAAAAAGAGAGAATGTAGATATAATAGATAAGTTTCTAAAGGAAAATACAGATTTTTCCAAGCTAGATCTAAGCGGCTATATAAAAAGTGAAGTAGAGATACCTAGTTTACAAGAAGGATATATTGAATTATATCCAAATATTCATGGTACAGATGGTTTTTTCATAGCGAAAATGAAGAAAACAAGATAAAACTCTAGATAATAATAGGCTATAATAGTATAATATAGATTGACATGAGGTGATAAATTGGTAAAAAAAGAATTAAATAGTATGGATTTAAATGAATTAAAAGACTATATGGAATCAATGGGTGAAAAAAAGTTTAGGGCAGAGCAATTATTTATCCATTTTCATAAGCACAATAGATTGAGTATAGACGATTTAAATGTACTACCTAAAAAACTTAGAGAAAGATTAAAAGTAGATACAAATATAAATAAGATGGAAATTTATAAGAGATTTGATAGCAAGGTTGATTCTACAAAAAAATACTTATTCTCTTTAGAAGATGAAAATATAATAGAGTCTGTATCTATGGAGTATAAGCATGGTACCACTATATGCATATCTACTCAGGTGGGTTGCAAGATGGGCTGTACTTTTTGTGCATCTACAAAGGATGGAAGGGTAAGAGATTTAACCCCAGCAGAGATGCTCAATCAAATATACATGATAGAAAAAGATCAAGATATAAGCATTTCAAATATTGTGCTCATGGGAAGTGGAGAGCCTTTAGATAATTATGAAAATACTTTAAAGTTTTTAAAAATCATTCACCATGAGAAGGGACACAATATCAGCTATAGAGGAATAACTATTTCTACGTGTGGTATAGTTCCTAAAATATATGAATTGGCAGATGAAAACATACCTGTTACTCTTTCCATATCCCTACATTCACCATTTGATGAGGAAAGAAAAAAAATGATGCCGATTGCAGCTAAGTATTCTATTGCAGAAATAATAGAGGCATGTAAATATTATGAAAGTAAAAATAATAGACGTATAACCTTTGAATATACCTTGATAGAGGGAGTAAATGACAGACAAGAGGATGTAGATGAACTATCTAAAATATCTAGATCTATTAATAGCCATGTCAATTTAATTCCACTTAATCCAATAAAAGAATATCAAAAAGACAGACCTACTCTGTCAAGTATTCAAAGATTTGAAGATAGTTTGAACAAGAAGAAAGTGGATGTTACTGTTAGAAGAGAAATGGGCTCAGATATAAGCGCATCATGCGGACAACTTAGAAGATCAGTGATAGAATAATATATATCCTTGTGAGGTGATATAATGGCTAAAGGTGCATTGTCAGATATAGGATTAAAAAGAGATAAAAATCAAGATGCATATTATATATCTAATAAAGATAAGATGCCCCTATATATTGTAGCGGATGGAATGGGTGGTCATAGATGTGGAGAGCTTGCAAGCTCTATGGCCCTAGATATAGTTAAAGAGAGCTTTTTAAATAAAAAAGAATCTCTCACAGACAAAGAAAGCATATTGAAAGTAATTAAAGAATCTATAGAAAAGGCTAATATAAATATATATTTAAAATCATTAAAGATGAAAGAATGTCAGGGTATGGGAACAACTATTACCATGGCATACATATTTAAAGATAATATATTAATTGGACACGTAGGCGATAGCAGGGCATATCTAGTTTCAGATGGAGAAATAAGACAGCTGACAGAAGATCACAGCTATATAAATGAATTAATTAAAAATGGTACTATAACCCTAGAGGAATCTAAAACACATCCAAAAAAGAATATGATAACAAGAGCTGTTGGTTCAAGTAGTATAGTTGAAGTTGATAAGATTGCAATGGAATATAAACTAGGTGATATTCTTTTATTGTGTAGTGATGGTCTTTTTAATATGCTGAGTGAAGATCAAATAAATGATGTATTTAATAGAGAAACCAATATGCAAAGAGCATGTGAAATATTAACTTCCATGGCAAATGAAAAGGGTGGGCTAGATAATATTACAAGTGTCGCTATTAAATTTGATGAGGTGAAATTATGATAGGCAAGATTTTAGGAAAAAGATATGAAATAATAGAAAAAGTTGGTGGAGGAGGAATGGCTTTAGTATATAAGGCCAAATGCAATCTCCTAGACAGATTTGTAGCAATAAAAATTTTAAAAGATGAGTTTATGCATGATGATGAATTTGTAAGGAAATTTAGAAGGGAATCCCAAGCTGCTGCAAGTCTTTCACATCCCAATATTGTAAATATTTATGATGTTGGAATTGAGGAAGAGTTAGAGAGAAAAATACACTATATAGTAATGGAGTATATAGACGGGAAAACTCTAAAACAATTAATAGTTGAAAAAGATAAGATTCCAATAGATGAATCAATAGAGTATTTAAGTCAAATAGGAAGTGCTTTGAGCACTGCTCATAAAAATGGGATTATCCATAGGGACATCAAGCCACATAATATAATGATCACTAAAGACAATAGAGTTAAGGTCACTGATTTTGGAATTGCTAGAGCTGCAACTAGTTCTACTATGACTACCAAATCAGATGTATTAGGTTCAGTTCATTATTTTTCACCTGAACAGGCTAGAGGAGGCTATACAGACGACAAGTCTGACATATACTCACTGGGTATAGTTATGTATGAGATGGTTACTGGAAAGCTTCCATATCGGGGTGAGAGTCCAATTACAGTTGCTTTAAAGCATGTACAAGAGGACATTGTACCACCTAGCAATCTAAACCCAAATATACCCCCAGGTTTTGAAAAAATAATTTTAAAATCTGTACAAAAAAGGCAAGCCGATAGATATAAAAATATAGATGAATTAGTAGAGGATCTAAAACTTGTGAGGGTAAATCGAAAAATTCAAGATATAGATACAGATAATGGTTTCGACGATCACACAAGAATAATTCCAGCCATTGGACCTGAGGATGAAGAGATGAATATTAAAAATAATCCAAAGAAGACTAGAAACAAAAAAGGTGGTAAAAAAGAAATAATCCTAGGAGTATTGCTAGCGTTCTTACTTGTTGCAGGTATTTATATAGGTTATTCAAATTTCTTCTCAAATGAAGAGATAGTAGTTCCAAATATTGTTGGCAAGCAAGAAGCAGAAGCTGAGACTGAAATTAAAGGACTGGGGCTAGAGTTTAGGGTTATTGATAGGGTAAGAGACAGTGAATATGATGCAGGTCAAATAATATCTCAAGAACAAGCAGCTGATTCAAAGGTTAAAAAAGGTTATCCCATAGGTGTTACTGTAAGTTCAGGAAAAAATGCAGTAGAGGTTCCTAGGGTAATCAATAGAAGCTTTGATGATGCTAAGAGAATGATTGAAGCGGAAGGATTGAATGTAGGGTTAGTAGATTATGAAGAAAGTGACGATATACCAATAGATGTAGTAATTAGTCAAGACCCAGGTGGAAATTCAGAAGTAGACCCAAGTACTAGGATTAATCTAACTTTGAGTAAGGGCAAGGAAGTTAGCTATGTAGATATGAAAAGTTTGATTGGTTTAACTTTATCCCAGGCGGAAGGTGAAATTGAAAGAATGGGTCTACAAATAGGAGAAACAAGAGTAGAACCTAATGAAGATGTGGCAGAGGGTTTGGTATTTTGGCAAAGTTATGAAGCAGGGACAGAGATAGAGTCTGATACAGCTGTAGACTTATATATAAGCAGTGGACCACTAGAAGATCAACCGGAAGAGGATACTCCACCAGAAGAAGAAAGTCCAGAAGATGGAGCAACACCGCCAGAAGACTCAGTTGAGAGTCCGATATCATTTACTCTCACACCGCTTCAAGATCAGGATCAAACAATCATTAAGATTGCTAGAAGACAAGATGGTGAAGAAAAAGTAGTCTACAACAAGGTCCACTTGAAAACAGATGGTGAAGTTTCTATAAACTTAGAAGGAAAACCAGGAGCTCAGTTTGATATATATTACAATGATATTTACCAGACAACTATACAATAAAATAGGAGGCGTTTACGATTGATGGAATAATCCTCAAAGGGATAGGTGGTTTTTATTATGTCCAAACCTCTGAAGAAGTAATTCAGTGCAGAGCAAGGGGTAATTTTAGAGAAGAAGGCATAACCCCACTTATTGGAGATAAGGTCAAGATACGAATAAGTAAAGAAGATAATAATGGATATATTGATGAGATATATCCAAGAAAAACTTCTTTAAAAAGGCCCCCAGTTGCAAATATAAGTCAGGCTATAGTTGTCATGAGTGTAAAAAAGCCAAAATTAAACTCATGGCTATTAGATAGATTTCTTGTGATGGCTGAAGCGGAAGGTTTAAATATTGTTATATGTATAAATAAAATTGATTTAGATTTAGAAGCTTCACTTGTAATAAGAGACATATATAGTAAAATAGGATATAAAGTCATAATGACTAGCATAGAGACTGAAGAGGGAATTGATGATTTAAGGATATCTCTTAAAGACAATAT